>JBFEPU010000345.1:0-2891 GCA_041549915.1 Anaerolineae bacterium
ATCGATTGCGACGCGCGCGTGCCTTGCAGAAGTGACGTGGCCTACGATCCCTTCCTGGCCTACCCGCAACCTGTGTCCTCTGGCCAGCATGCGCCGCCCGCCCTCAGATGAAGCTGCGCGCAGCACTGCGTATTCCCCGGCCGGATCCAACAGAAAAAGCCCCGTATGATAGAAGCCAAAACGTTCCGAGACCAGACTCACCGTCTCATCCAAGAGCTGCTCCACGTCGCGAATTCCCGCTGCCTCTCGTGCCACTTGAGCAGCGGCCTCCAGTTGCGCACTCCGGCCGGCCAGATCTGCTGTCCGCTCTGCGACCTGCTCCTCCAACTGGCCGCGCTGTTCCTCAAGCGCATAGACCAGTTGGCGGCTTTCGCCCAGCGCGAATGTGAGGCGCGAGATCAAGTAATCCAGCGAAACAACCATCAGCACGCCCATCAGGAGAAGGACTAGCGTCCCAGCGATCCATCTCGAGGGCTCAGCAGTAGTGGGGTTCTCGGGAATGACCAGCAGGCCAAACGAATAGACGAGACCAAAGCCGGCCATGGTCATGGTGACCAAGAGCAAGGCAGGAATACTTGCCCTGCGCCCCCAGAAAACGCCCGCCAGAAACGGCACAGTCAACAAAAAGGCCTGAGCGCTTCCCCCTACCCCATCCTCGAGCAGTTGCGTGAACCCCAGCACATATACCAGGACTACAATCACGCCAGCTCGTAGGGTATAGGGCGCCCGTTTCCAGAGGAACAGCACAACGACCAGGCTATACGCAACCCAATACAACGGAATGATCCAGTGCTGCTGGTAAACATAGGCATCATAGGTTCCCGCCACCGCTGCAAATAGACCCACGAATGAAGCCGCTAGCAGCACCCCCCTGAGCAACTGCTCTTGCCACGTTCGGAGGCCCGCGCCGTGCGACGTCCTTTGCTGGCTAGAAGGAAAAGACGACGCCCCCCCAGTTGTTTGCTTGTCAGGTAGATTCATCTTCCGAGTTCCTCCCGCCTATCGCGGTCAGACACCACATTCACACCAAGACCGGTCACTGTCACGATTCTGGCTTGCCGCGTAGACTGCTGCCGCCCGGATCAAAGTCAGAGCCCAACCGCAGGTCAAGGGCCGCCAACCCCAATGCGTTAGCAATCTCGTCCACTGCTGTTCTGAGGACCGTGTCGGGATCGAGGGTTTCGCGCATGCGAGCAGAGACGCGACTCAGAGTCTGCTCGCGAGCAGCACGGCGCTGGGCATCATCGAGCAGACGGGCACCCTCCAGTGCCACGGAAGCCTGGCCCACCAGCGTCTCGTACAGCCGGATCGACACCGGCGAAAACGGACCAGCCTCGTACCGATAAATGCTGATAAAGCCGAGTATCCGCCCGGCAGCCTGCAGTGGAATGCTGACAAAACCCCGACCCCCAAACCGGGAGAGAAATTGGCGCATGTCATCCCAATCATTGCCTGCCCGACTGATGTCCTCGATGGTCCAGAAGCTCGAGATCCTGTCCAATGCAACAGGCCAGGCGCTTGCAGGCAAGGTTACACGGATCGGGAAGTTGGATATCCCGCGCCGGTCCCAGGTACCCAGGAACTCGGCATTCCTCACCTCGCCCTGTGGTGTGATATTCAGGCGCGCTATTGCACAGCCATCAGCTTCGGTCTCGGCGATCGAATCGAGGATAGCCTGCACGATGTCGTCTGTGGTCACGGCGGACGCCAGGCGGCGACTGATCCTAAAGAGCGGGCTCGTCGCCTCAAGCACAGCTCCTTCCTCTGAGAACTTGCGGGCATTGTCTACAGCCACAGCGACCTGGTCGGCTACCAGTTGCAGAACGGTGATATCCTCGTCCGAGAACGCCGCCGCTTCGATGGACTGCACATCCAGTGCACCCAACACGCGGTCGCCCATCATGAGGGGCAGAGCCATCTCAGAGCGGGTTTCGGGCAAGACCGGATTGTCAAAGCGGACAGGCTCCTCGCCCACGTCGAGGGCGATCCGTGCCTCGCCACGCGCGCACGCAGCACCAACCATAGATCGACCACCCACCTCCAGACGGTGCCCCTGCTCCTTCATGATGCGACCCGCCTCACCGGAGCCGGCCTGCAACACAGCGTGGGTTCCCGTATCGTCCAACAGAAACAAGCCAGCATAGTAAAGGTCAAAACGATCGCGAACAAGATCCACTACCTGGCGACTTAGGCTCTCAAGCTCGAGGATCGATGCTGCCGCACGCCCTACATCCGCAGCAGTGGTCAGCTGGATCGCCCGCAGCTCAAGGTCTCGCGTGCGCCTGGTCACAGTCTCCTCCAAAAGCCCTCTCTGCTCGTCTAGCTGAGCGGCAGAGTGCCTGGCACGACGCAACGCCTCGTTCAACGCGCGGGTGGCGAGGTATAGAACTGCCACGGTAACTACGAGGTTTGCCGTCAGGGTGATCCAAGTGGGTCCTGGTCCCATGCGCAGAACTGGAGCGGGGAGCACATCTGTTGTCTCGGCATAGAACAGGACTAAACTGGCCAACACACTCAGTTCGGCCACGGCGATGGCAGCCCATCCGCCAAGGAGCAAACCGGCCACCGTCGTAATCGTGACGTAGGCCATGATGAACGGACTGCTCACACCATCGGATAGAATCATAAGAGCACCAAAGATAATCCATAGACCGGTGAGAAACAGGATGGCGGATCCTCGGACTACCCCGAGCCTCATCAGAATCAGAGAGACCATGCTCAGCAAGAAGATCAGGCCTGCCACTCCGACGGCGACCAATGGCAGGGCAAAAGGCAACGGTGCAACCATGCCTATCACCAACGAAGTCGCCAGAGTTGCCAAGAGGAGCATATTGAGCAAGCTAGCAACGCGCGTCTTGGGCTCGTCGTCCTCAAACACGGGTGCTGCAAGG
>JBFEPU010000346.1:0-2890 GCA_041549915.1 Anaerolineae bacterium
ACTGCTGCAGAATCACCGGGGTGCCCAATCCTCCGGCGGCAAGGATGACCACCTCCGCAAAACAGTCCTTCCTGCCGTCCGGGCCCACCGCCTGGACGCCCTGGGCCTTTCCGCCGTCCACCAGAACACGCTCAACCCGTGTGTCGTACCGGACTTGCGCTCCGTTCTGTGTGGCTTCTGCCAGGTATTCGAGGGCCGTCCACTTGGCAGCGTGTGCACAGCCCAACGTACAGCTCCCACATTTCTGGCAGCGCACCGGATCCATCATCTTGGGCATCGGTTCCATCTGATAGCCCAGCTCGGTGGCTGCCCACATGAGCTTCTCAGAGCCCTCTGACAAGAGCCCGGGTGCGATAGGAGAGACCGCCATTTCCCGTTCCGCCTCTGCGAATTCCTCCTCCAAGGTGATCCCGAGGGCATCCAGTTCTGTTTCCAGGCATCGAGTGGCGTTGGCACAGGAAACCACAGTGGACCCTCCAGCCATGAAAGTTCTCCACAGGATCACCCCTTCTCTGGATTGGATTGGCCTCTTGGTGAACCGATCCAGGTCGTAGAAGCGATTCGAATCGCGGGGCGTTCCGAGCCCCTGCTCATGCTTGCCCCGCTCCAGCAGCAGCACCTCCCTGCCCACCTTGCTCAACTCCCTGGCCAGGGTGCCGCCACCGGCACCTGAACCAACGATCAGGAATTCAACATCTTTGCCGTCCATGTGCCCCTCCGATCGGACATCCCAACCTGTCACGCTCAGGTCCCCGATGAGTGCTACGATGTCGGCTGCTCAGTCTCTTGCTCCCCGGCAAGAGGATCCGTGGCCACGGGCTGGACTTGTATGCCCAGGGCTTTCCCGTTCAGACTTTGGTGTTCCGCCTCCTCGACTTTCACAACATGTCCAGCTGAAAAATGCCGAACGTAGGTCCTGCGCATGCAGCGCTACCGCCCCTTCCATTCAGCGGTCCACTTGAGTTCTTTGATCAAGAACATCATCTCGTCGCCACAGACGATGCTGGGGCCGTACGAGCCGGACGCTGTGTGGTCAGTGGTGAATGCACCCTGGATTCGATTCACACCGCCCTGTTGCGCGGATGCTCCCTCGTACGCCCCATAGAGGAGAAAAGAACCGTCCTCTTCGATGGCAATGTCGCCTTCACTGAAGAGAAGGCACGGGCTGCCACTTGCCATTTGGGTAGTCAGTTCGAGGTTCCGAATATGTTTGTCGGCGGTCACCTCGAAGGAGATGTCCTCGCCCGCCCATCGCCCGGCTTTGACCACTGGCTCCGGTACGGGGCTCGGTGTCGGGGGGACTGGTGAGGGTGTAGCAGTCGGCTCGGCTATGGGGGTTGCCTGTGGCCTACATGCAGCAGCGAGAACAGCGAAGAGGAGACATAGCACGGCACTCCTACTCACATGCCCCCCTTTGTGGTCGTCAGATCGCAAGTCGCGGCGCCAGAAATGCCTGCCCTCAACGTTGGGACAGCAGAATTCTGTGCTTGTTGGCCGCATTGTATCGCCTGCTGGCGCGGACGTATGCGCCAGTGCAGTAGCCGTGCTCAGCTTTGTCCAGACTTGGAGTCCTGACACGCCTCCGTAGCAGCGGCCCTGGTCGTTGCAGCCAAGAGACCCGGCTCCTGCGAGAAGTCGGGCCTCTGGCGTTCAGCGCTTCGTCACGAGGCTTGGGTCTCCAGCTCAGAGTAGAACAAAGTCCACACGGCCGAGCGGAAAGTCTCATATACACCACCCAGGAGCGACATGGCCACAATCCCGGGGATGGCAAACAGGAGACCGACCAGCAGACTGGCGCCCACAGTTTCAGTGACGGCGTACACAGTGGCGGCCGGCACAGCTGCCACGCCGAAGCCAACAAAGGCCAGCGCAGCGGTTAGGATGCCATAGGCCAGGCCAATACCCAACAGCATCACCCAGATCAAGGCCACGTGTCGCAGGTTCGCTCGCCCGATGCGATAGCCGGCACGGATGCTGTCAAAGACGCCCGTCCTTTGCAGGACGCACTGCCGGCGGGCCAGCTCGCCCAGAACCGAAAGCACCAGCCCCATGACGATCAAGAATCCGACCACCAGCAGCATGAGCAACACCGTCAGCAGAATAGCCAAGATGGTCACGGCCTCCTGCTCAGCCAGCAGCAGCAACAAGGGTGAGAGCCCGATGCCGATCAGCACCAGAGCCACAATTGCCGCCGGGATTCCCATCACCAAGTCGATGCCAAACAGGGGCAGGAACCGTGACCAAGCCATGCGCCAACCGCTGCCTACGCTTGTCTCGCCTGTCTGTTCTGCTTCACGTACCATGCCAATCAGCGCGCCGAGGCTGACGTATCGGACAACGATACCCAGCACGACGAAGAACACGACAAAGAACAGAGCAAGCAGCACGATGACCAAGATGGACGGCGGCGACAGGCGATCGCCCGCACCAAAGGTTTGCTGCACTCCCTGGCTGCCGCCTGTCCCCCCTCCACTGCCGAACAGCGAGAGCAGGAAGCCAAAAAGCCAGAGGGCTTTGTGCTTCCAGGTGATTTGCCAGGCCCTTCTCAGAATGTCTGTATAGTCCATCCCAACCTCCCTTGAGTTGCACGCAGAGCCTGGTTCTCTGCAGGCTCACGCGTGATGGATAAGGTGACTATCAATGTCCACATGGGAGTTGCCTGTGGTCTGCATGCAGAAGCGAGGGCACCGAGGAGAAGAAATCAGCTCGCACTCCCACCGATATGAATACCCCTTTGTGGTCGTCAGATCCCAAGTCGTGGTGGCAACCACGCATGCCCTACAAGTTGAGGTCGCCACGCCTCTGGGCTTGTCGGCTACATTGTATCGCCTGCTGTCGCGTTTTGTCAAGCCAGCGACCGCTTCGCAGCCAACAATCACGTTCTTCCGCT
>JBFEPU010000347.1:0-2856 GCA_041549915.1 Anaerolineae bacterium
ACGCAGCACCGATCCACGAGGCTGTGGCCTTGCTGCTCGAGCGCCTGCCGTCGCAGGTGCACCTGGTGATCGCCAGCCGCGCCGATCCACCGTTCTCGCTGAGCCGCCTTCGCGGTCGGGGCGAGTTGACGGAGCTGCGCGCGGCCGACCTGCGCTTCGCACCCGACGAAGCGGCAGCTTTTCTCAACCAGACGATGGCACTGGGGCTACCGGCGGAGCATGTGGCGGCCCTCGAGAAGCGCACCGAGGGCTGGGTTGTCGGCCTGCAGCTAGCGGCTCTCTCGATGCGAGGTAGGGATGCGCAGAGCACCGCTGCCTTCATGGATGCTCTTGGCAGCCAGCGCTACATCCTGGACTATCTTACAGACGAAGTGCTGGCACAGCAGTCCGAGGAGGTACGGGATTTCCTGCTGCGAACATGTATCCTCGATCGCATGACCGGCGAGTTGTGCGACGCCCTCTCGGGACGGGACGACGGTCAGGACATGCTGGCCAGGCTGGAGGCCGCCAACCTGTTTATCGTGCCGCTGGACGATGCGCGGCGCTGGTACCGCTACCATCACCTCTTTGCCGATTTTCTGCGCACCAAGCTGGACCCCAGAAGCCAGCCTGCCCTTCACCTGAAGGCCGCGCGCTGGTTTGCCGCCCACGCCCTGCTGCCCGCAGCCGTCGAGCATTCGCTGGCTTCAGGTGACATGGACGAGGCTGCGCGGCTGATCGCGCAGTCGGCTGAGGGGGCATTCCGCAGTATGTCCTTCACCATGCTGCTGGGCTGGCTGAATGCGCTTCCCGACGAACTGCTGCGGGTCAACAGCGAGCTGGCGACTGATAAGGCAGTGGTGCTGTTCCTCACTCGGGACTATGTCGAAGCCGGCCGGTGGACAGAAGCTGCTGAGCTGGGCTTGAGGCCCGATGCGCCGCCGTCTATCAGGGGGCGGCTGCAGACCCTCAAGGCGCAGATTGCTCTGTACAACGACGAGCCCGATTCTGCGACTCGAATGGCGGAGGAAGCCTTGGCCCTGCTGGGCGCAGGGGATGCCTTTTTCCGCAGCCTAACCCTCCAGGTTGTGGGGCAGGTCCTGCAGGGCAAGGGCAACATGGGAGCCGCCGTGGATGTGTATCGCCAGGCGGTTCAGGTCGAGCGTCAGGCCGGCAACCAACCGGGTGCGCTGCAGCTGGTCAACCTGCTTTTCGCACTTGGCGAGACGGGCAGGCGGGGTGAGGCGCTTGCTCTCTGCCAACAGGCAGTCGAAGACGGCACAGCTGCCTCCGGACGCCTGTCGCCCCGGGCGGAGATTGTGCACGTTGCCTGGGGTTGGCTCTCCTACGAAGGGAACGAGCTGGGCCCGGCCCGCCAACGGGCTGAACGGGCACTGGATTTTTCCAGGCGGAGCAAGCTCAGCGACATAGTCTTTCTCTCATACCACTTGCTCGCGCAGGTACATCTGGCCAGCGGCGAGATTGAGGCCATGATGGAGGACATACGTCAAGTTCGACAGTATGCGGTGAGCCTGCATCTAGAGCTCCCCTATGAGCCGTGGCTCGCCGCGCTGGAGGGACAGTCGAGCTTGTACCAGGGCGATCTCATGGCCGCCCAGCGCTGGGCCGATGCAAATGGGCTCTCAGCCGACCGGACGCCCGACTACTGGGCGGAGCCGCTGTACTCTGCTTACGTGCGTCTGCTGTTGGCCCAAGAGCGCTCGCAGGAGGCGGGGACACTGCTAGCCAGTATGGAAGCCAGTGCGAAGGCGGGAGGACGGCAGCGTAGGTTGATCACCGTCTACCTGCAGCAGGCCCTGCTCCAGCAGGCGCTGGGCAACAGGGAACAAGCCCTGACCCGCGCCGCAGATGCCCTGCGGCTGGCTGTCCCCGAAGGCTACCGGCGCGCCTTCCTGGACGAGAGTCCGGCACTGCTGGAGATTCTTCCTGCGGTCCGGTATCTAGCACCGCAGTTCGTAGATGAGCTGCTCAGCTCCGCCGGCGTGCAGAGCGTTGTGCAGCGCGCTCAGCCCCTGGTCGAGCCGCTGAGCGAACGCGAGCTCGAGGTACTGCAACTCATCGCCGCAGGGCTCTCCAACCGCGAGATCGGCCAGAGGCTTTTCATCACTCCCGGGACCGTCAAGGTGCACGCTGCCAACATCTATGGGAAGCTCGGCGTTCACAGCCGCACGCAGGCCGTGGCAAGGGCCAACGCTCTGGGCCTGATCTGAGCCCCATTCGGGCACAGTCTTCACTACACCTCACGCCATCTGAGCCCCCACACCTTCCTTTGACCAGCCTTCCAGCTTGGAGCAAACGCTGGGTGCCGCACACCATTTGATGCGACGCCCAGTGTTCCAGACCATCTGCTGTCGGCGCCGCCAATTCCCTCTGGGAGTTTCTGCCGGCAAAGTGGCTTACGCCTCTCCACAGCACACCTACCGGCACCGGCTGCCCTGACCAGGGCATTCTGCTGCGGATATATCCCCCTTTATAACTTTCGGCAGATGCGGCTATTGCTGCTTTGATGCTATGCTGTCCTTGAAAGAGGCAAGCAAGCGTGCAAGACCTAAATTGCAGAGCGGGTCACCAACCAGAAGCCTACACAGAAAGGACAAGGGCATGAGAATACAATTCAAGAACCCTGCACAGGCATTTGCCGCATTGGCCACGGTCACTGTGGCTGCCGACCAAGTCTGCACCCTGGAGGAAAGACGCACTCTGTTTGACCAGACGCGCCACCTGGAGATCTTTCAGGACTTGAGCCAAGTCGAATTCGCCAGGCTGTTGGAAGACGCTGTCGATATTGTCTACACCACTCTGCCTTGGGATGAGTACGCCGTCACTTGGCAGGGCATCGCTGACCTCATCGAAGCA
>JBFEPU010000348.1:0-2846 GCA_041549915.1 Anaerolineae bacterium
CGTGCTCGAGGCCGAAGCCAGACAGCGCTTCCTGGAGAGCCTCTCCCTGTACGAGCGACAGGCCACCCAGGAGGGCCCAGAAGCTCTGGTTGGCTCTGTCAGCGGCCTTGGAGTGGCCATCCCTGTAGGCACAGAGCGCAGACTGCGCTGGGACTGGCGAGCCTCCGTGGGCACGGCCACTGAGATCGCGCGGCACATCGCGGTGCTGCTTGCCCTGATCGGCGAGCGGCGCTGTCTGAATTGTGGGGTCACAATGGAGCGACTGCCTCTGGAGCGACGGGAGGTCGGTCCGCAAGGAGCTGGGCGCTGGCACTGCCGCACCTGTGCGGCGATTGCGCCCATCGCTGAGCCCAGACATTTCTCCTCACAAACCTATGCCGCTGCGTGCTTGGCCTGCCACGGCGTAGGCTCCTTCCAGGCTCCGCGGCCAGACAAGCTGATTCTACATCCAGACAAGCCTCTCTGTGGCGGTGCGATGCATTCGCCAGGCTTTTTCCCCAAGGGTTTCCTATGCAAACCCTTCAACAGCGGCTATGACATGACCCGAGCGCTGGGCCAGCGCTACGGCTTTGACCCGGCGAACACTCCCTGGAATGAAATGTCGCTCCAGGCGCAAGAGGCCTTTCTGTTCGGCGACCCGCAGCCAATGGAGGTGACGTTCCGCTCTCGGACGCGGACCAGCACGCGAGAGGTCGAGTACCCTGGCTTCTACGGCTGGATCCGAGACTGGGACATTGGCGGACTGTACACCGAAAAACGAATGTGCCCGGAATGCGGAGGACGGCGTCTGCGCCCAGAGTACCTGGCTGTGACCCTCAACGAGCACAACATGCACGAGCTCAGCGAGATGCCCCTGTCGGGCCTTTCACATGTCTTGGAGGATGTGGCTCTCCCCAAGGTAGAGGCGGGTTCCTCAGATGTCCAACAGATGGCCGCACCGAGCCTCGGCACGGCACGCAGGCGCCTGCGCTTCCTCATCCAGGTGGGCCTGGGATACCTGCACCTGGATCGTGCCGCGGCCTCGCTTTCCGCCGGGGAGGCACAGCGCGTGAGGTTGGCTGGCCTCTTGGGCAGCGGGCTGACCTCACTAACTGTTTTGATGGATGAACCATCGCGCGGACTGCATCCATCTGAGCTGGAGGCGCTCCTGCGAGCCCTGCTGCGGCTGCGAGATCAGGGCAACTCCGTCATTGTGGTCGAGCACGACCCTCTGCTGATCCGTGCAGCCGACCACGTGGTCGACCTTGGGCCGGGGCCTGGTATCGCGGGCGGGCGCATCGTCGCCCAGGGAAGCCCCGAGGAGGTCGCACAGAGCGACACAATCACCGGTGCCTGGCTGCGCGGCGACCGGCGCATGCCCACCAGGGGAGGCGAGGCAATCCGCAGGGAACCTCAGGGCTGGATGGAAATCCGTGGCGCTCGCGCGCACAACCTGCGCGGGGAGACGGTGTGCCTTCCGCTTTCCACACTGGTGGGTGTCTGTGGGGTCTCTGGATCAGGCAAGAGCACGCTGTTGATTGACACTCTGGCTCGCGCGCTGGCGCCCAGAAAGATGACCACTTCGGTGGCCTACCAACCCATCGAACCTGGTGATCACGATGCCATCGAGGGTGCTCCAGCGCGTGTGATCATGGTCGATCAGGCCCTGGCTGGGGTGACAAGCCCAGCCGACTTTCTGAAGCTAACGCCAGCACTCCGCAGACTCTACGTTGCCAGCGATGACGCGCAGGCGCTCGGACTCGGCCCTGAACACTTGAAGCGCAACTGTTCAGCCTGTGAGGGACGAGGGGTAATTGGCATAGACATGGGCTTTTTGCCCACCGTGCGCACGCTCTGCGAGACCTGCCAGGGCACGGGCTTTCTGCCCGAAGCCTGGGATGTGCGCTTGCGCGGTTGGTCGCTGCCAGAACTATTCTCCCTGACTATCGATCAGGTTTACAAGGTGTTCGGCGATCTCGGCAGACTGGCACGACCTCTGCAGACGGCGCGGAAGGTTGGACTCGGATACCTGATTCTCCGCCAGCCTCGCCACGCACTGTCGGGAGGTGAAGCACAGCGTCTGAAGATCGCCAGGGAGCTGTGTCGGAAGACTCGCACCAAGACCCTGTACATACTGGATGAGCCCACCGTGGGCCAACACCTCGAGGATGTCGCCCGGCTGATCGGGGTGCTGCATGAACTGGTCGATGCGGGCCACACTGTCCTGGTCATCGAACACCATCCACACCTGCTGGCATCTTGCGACTGGCTGGTCGAATTGGGGCCAGGGGGCGGGCCCGAGGGAGGTCGAATCATCGCCGCCGGCACGCCTGAGAAGGTAGCCGCAGGCAAGACACCAACCGCACCGTATCTCGCACAGGTTCTGGAGACGATGCCGTGACGTCCAGCGCTGGAACATGGGTCGCACTGTTGTTGGCTGATCCCTCGCCCTGTCTGCGCTACCTGGTGCTGCACGAGCTGCTGGCACGTCCTCAGGACGATCCCGAGCTGGTCGAGCTGGAGACGCTTCGTCCCACCGACCCGCTCCTGGCTGACCTGTTCACCTTGCAGGGCACCGACGGTTCGTGGACGAGCCTCGACCTGGGCCGGACAGCTCGAGCGGGACAGGTAGTGTCAACAGCTCAGGCGCTGATGCGCTTGGGCTACCTTGGCTTCCGTGCCAGCCATCCTGCCGTCCAACAGGCTGCTGAGTACGTCTTTTCACAGCAGCGAGAGGATGGTTCATGGCCGCTGGCGGGGATGGCATGGCCGGGCCAGATTGACCGCGACAGAGAGGCCGAGGGCTACGCAATGATCCCACTGCAGACGGCGATGCCTCTGCGCGGCCTGGCATCGTGCGGCTACGC
>JBFEPU010000349.1:0-2829 GCA_041549915.1 Anaerolineae bacterium
AGAAGTAGCATTGTCCCTGCCGGTACTCCTCTCGCAAGAGGCCTTCATATCGGTCCAAGGGGTGCAGTACCCGCTTGGCCCCTTCTAATACGTCCAGCGGCAGGCCAGCCGCAGCCACTCGACGAAGCATCGCGGGCGCACTCGGTTGCTCCTCAACAAGGCTGATTAAGACAATGTTGTAGCCCACCGTCTCCTGGATTGCGTAGGCGACTTCTTCCAGCGTATCTTCGAGCTGAATATCTGTGCGAAGCTTCTGGCTCACTGCCAGCAGACCATCCATCTGCTCCGATCGCTGGCGCAGGGCCTTGTTTACCCCCACCTGCTCCTCATAGCGCATGGCGTTGCCAATCGCCATGGCAGCCTGCTCGGCCAACGCTTGGACAAAGATTAGGTCATCCTGATCAAAAGCCCCAACTGCCACGTGGCGCAGGTTGATCAAGCCCACGACCGCTCCCTGGTAGGATACAGGCACCGTTAGCGCCGAACGAGTGTCATCCCGGATGCAGACAGGCGTCTCTACCAGTTCTGCATCGTCCACAATACTGGCTGCACCACTGGCAGCTACCTGCAAGACCAGGCTTGCATCTCCCAGGTCTAGGAGCAAATCCTCAATACCACTCTCCTGCTCCTTGGTGTAACCAGCGGTGGCACGCAGGGAGAAGCGTCCACTATCCGTATCGAGCAACATGACGTTGCCATGGGTCGCTCCTGTCGTGTGAACGGCCGAATCGAGGACAACGCCAAGGACGTGGTCCAACTCCAGCGTGGCATTCAGCTCCTCCATGGTATGCTGCAAAGCCTCAAGCTCGTCAAGCCGGGACCTTAGGCGCACGTCGGTTTGCTCGTAAAGCTTGGCATTCTCCACCACCGCAGCAGCTTGGTTGGCAAAGATACACAGAAGCCGGACATCATCCTCGCTGAACGGAGTGTGGTCTGCCCGGTTGCCCACCTGGATCACGCCAATGCGCCTTTTGCCCACTGTCATGGGTGCAAAAATGGCATCTCGCAAGCCTCCGCTACGCGCCAAACCCCTCATGCCCAGCTCATCGATGAGCGGCTCATTCTCAACGTCATTCAGCAGCAAGAAATCTCGCTCCTGCCACAACTGCCAGGCCAGACTGCCTTCCGGTACGGAGAGACGGTAGCGGCCCACGACATCTTCCGGTACGCCAAAGAAGGGGGGCTGGCTGACTAGCGCTTGCGCGTCCTCGTCGTGGAGCAAAATGCCACACATCTCTGCGCCCATCAGGCTGGCGATACGCGCGCTGATCTGACCGTAGATCTGGTCAAGATCAGAGAGAGAGCCAATACTCTGGGATATCTGGTGCAGGCCGGAGAACTCCTGGAGCCGCCGTTCTGTTTCCGCGTGGAGACGTGCGTTCTGAATAGCAACCGCAGCGTGATTGGCAAAGATTTCGAGGATCTCTGAATCCTTCTCAGCAAAAGCACCCTTGCGGTCGCTCACCAGTTCAAGCGTACCGACGAAAGCATCTCTAGTTACCAGTGGTAGACCGACATAGGATCGGATAGGCACCTTGGTCTCGGTGACTTTTGGCTTCACATCCGGTCGCTCAGCAGTGTCAGGAATGAACAACCGCTGCTTGTGGCGCGCGATCCAGCCTGTGTAGCCTTCGTCAAGCTGATAGAGCCCACCAGCATCAGTCGTGAGACGGGGATCTCCCGCAGCACTCCTGGTAACCATCACGTTGCGCGCCTGATCCCACAGACAGATCTCGGCGCTGTAGTAATCCACCAGATCACGGACACGACGCAGAATCAGATCGAGCGTACGCTCCAGATCCAAGCTGGACGACAACTCGCGACTCACCTCCTCGATTGTCGCCAGTTCATGCACCCGCTTGCCCAGGGCCTCGTCAGTCCGCCCATACAATCGAGCATTCTCGACCGCTACTGCTGCCTGAACACCAAAGTTGGAGAGCAGCTCCAGATCATCATTGTCGAACTTGGCCGAGTCGAGCCTGTTGATGACCTCCAAAGCGCCAATGGGACGCCCTCGGCGGATCAAGGGCACGCATAGGATGGATTGTGTCTCGAAACCTGTGGCAAGGTCCACAGCGGTGTACCAACGCGAGTCGGCTCGGACATCATTGACGATCTGTCCTACCCCGGTCTCCACCGCAGAACCAGCAATTCCATCGCCACGGGGAAGGCGCTGTCCAACCAGCGACTCCGATACAGGCCCCAGTACAACACGGAACACCAGCTCGTCCGTATTCTCGTCCAACAATAGCAAAGAGCCAGCCTGAGCACTCAAAATCTCGACGGCTTGCGTCAAGACCAGATGCAGCAACGACTCCAGGTCCAGCGTGGAGGCGATGGCCCTACCGACCTCATTCACAATCGACTGCTGTCTGAGCCGGACAGTCGTATCGCGAATAACGCGCGCTTGATGAGCATCCACGGACGCGAGATAGTTGACACCCCAGGACAGCGCCAGCCATAGAACCAGATGGCCAATGATATGTGGAGAGAATGACTCACCGTCCCGCAGAAGTCCCCACAAGAAGGGCGCCGTGAAGAGCAACCAGACACCCGAGTTCACAGCCATCGCCTGCCACAGAGTGAAGCGGCTAGCTTCGACCGCCATCACACAAGCAGCCAGCAACAAGCCCACGGTAGCCGTTCCTCCACCAACATAGAACGCAGTTCCAGCAAGCGCCATGTCGGCGAGGGCCTGAGCCCACCTGCTCCATCCTCGCGGCAGAAAACGCAGCACCAGCCAGTAGGCCGCTGGATGGCCCGCCAGGATCAATGCTAACCAAAGAGCCTGTGAATACTCCCCGCGGACCACAGCCTCCAGCGGCAGAA
>JBFEPU010000350.1:0-2782 GCA_041549915.1 Anaerolineae bacterium
AGAATTCGAGCAGCGTGACCGGTGCATCTGGATCGCCGCGGTAGGGAGCACCGTCCTGGGTGAAGCCCACCGGGGCCTCTTCACCACCCGGTGTCCATGTCGGCGCTGCAGTGTCCGCTGGCGTTGCTGCGTCCGTGGGTGGCCGAGTCGTGGGCTCCGTTGTGGCTTGCGGGCCGCAGGCAACCACCATCCATGCTGCGACCAGCAACCCGACAAAGATGACGCGTTTGGTATGCATCTCACCTCCAAGGCACAGAAACGGGCTTGGCCGTACCTGCCCGAGTCAAGTTCAGTCTTGAGATTGTAGTGGCGACCTCGGGTTTTGACAAATGGCCTGCACGAGTGGATTGCAGTCCAGAGCTTGTCGACTTGTCTTGGCGAAGGCGCCTGTCTAGGTTGCTGCGAGACGCCGGATGGTCGCCTCAGCGAAGTCGACTGCCAACCGGGGCAGGCTCTCGTCCACGTTCTGCACGGTATCGCTCGGTCGATGCAGGTTGGGGATGGTGCCTTCATCATCTTGTGCGGACAGAGTGAGGCTGGGCACGCCTGCGCGCGCGAACCAGATGCTGTCAAAGTCACCGGTGTGCCAGACGCCTGGCTTCACCGTCCGGAAACGGGGCTCGCTGGCTGCGGTCTCCAAAGCAGCGTCCACGAGGGCATTGTCATAGGCTACATCGGTGAGGCTGCCGGTGCGTGTGATGATGCGCAGCTGGCCGGCGCCGATATTGTCAAAGTTGAGCAGGCAGGTGTGCCCTGCATCCAGGTGTTGTCTCTGCGCCAGGTAGTAGGCCCTCGAGCCCTTCAGATTCGCTTCTTCCGCACCGGTAAGCACGAGTTGCACGTCCCAGCCCGGGATCGGGCTGCGCCACAGGCGCTCAGCAGTGGCGATTGCGGCTGCCGTGCCGCTGGCATTGTCCGCGGCGCCGTTGGAGAAACCGAGACGCACATAGTCGATAGTTGATATAATGCCCTGGCCGACAAAGTAGAGCGCCAGCAGCCAGCGCAGCCAAGTAACTACCGGGTGGCCAATGCCCAGCACCGACAGCAGGGCAACGAGAACCGATGCCACCAGCAAGGCCAGGCTGATGCGCAGCGACTGGCGGAATCCGCTGACCATAGATGGCAGGTACAGCAGCGACACAGGTGCCGAGTCATAGTGAGCCATCAGGATGAGCTTCCTGTCGGTCGGGGCTGCGTGAGGCATCTTGCCGATGATATTCTGCGAAGTGGCTCGCGGTGGGAGCAGAGAGACAGGCGAGAACCTCCAGTCGAAGTAGAGCAGGGCCGCTCCGACGGAGACAGCGACGAGCACGAAGGCGAGCCAAGACAGCGCTGGCAGAACCAGCAGCCCAAGCGCAGTGCCACCGACGAGCCACCAGACCTCAGTGATGTACGTAGGTGGCGTGGCAAAGGGCTGCCGTTCGACCGCTGCTCCGATCTGCTCCAAAGCGTGTGCCAGGATGTCCGCCGCCTCACGCTCGTGCTCTGTGGTGGCCCCGCGATGAGGCAGATCGCTCAGCTTGCGCAAGATGTCTATAGGGTCCACTGGATGTGCAGGTTGCGTGGCCATCATGGTTCCCTCGCTGTGGCAATGATTTGCGGAGCAATCGTAGCACACTCCATCCAGTTTTGACAACCAAACGTGCAATCGAACAACGATGCTGGCGAGGGACAGGGACTCTTGACCGAGCCAGTTGCTGTGTGGTAAACTGCGGGTAGGCTCTCGTTGGCGATTGTCGAGGCGGGGCACATGCGTGGATGGGGTCGGGCGAGTGATTGGAGGTGCCGATGAAGCTGATCATGGCCATCGTGCAGGATGTGGATTCACAGGGTGTTCTAGATGCGCTGATGACCGAGGGATACCGCGCAACCAAGATGAGCACCACCGGTGGGTTCCTGGTGCGTGGGAATGCAACAATCCTGATAGGCGTTGAGGCTGCGCAAGTAGATGCAGTGCTGGAAATCCTGCGCCAGCATTGCCATGCCCGACGCGAGTTTGTGTCACCTGTCGTACCCCTCAGCGAGGCCGCAGCTGCCCGGCACTGGGTACAGCCGCTGGAGGTCCAGGTGGGGGGAGCGACGGTGTTTGTGCTGGGCGTTGAGCGGTTTGAGCAGCTGTAGGAGCCCCCTAGCATGAGGTGGGCGTCGCCTGCTGCGGGAACGCCGTGAAGGGAGTGGCCCAGTCGATTGTCTGTTGCACGTGTCAACCGCTGGCTAGGGCAGAACTGGACAGACCTGACGCTGGCTGTGTTGTTGCCCGCAGCCTTTGCCCTGCGAGTCTACGGGCTGGACTGGGATCGCGGGCTCCTCTTCCACCCGGACGAACGTCAGATTCTGATGGTCGTCGAAAGACTTTACCTCCCCAAGGATCCCCTCGCACTCCTGAGCGCGGAGAGCCCACTCAACCCTCGCTTTTTTGCCTACGGCTCATTCCCCATCTACCTGCTGCGCCTGGTCTCCTCTGTGCTGGGTCTGCAAAGCAGCGAGTGGGCCATGATGGCACGCCCCTATGTGATCGGCAGGGTGCTCTCTGCACTCTTCGACACCTGTAGCGTATATGCCACGTACCTTCTCGCACGCAAGAACTTCGGGCGCCGAGTCGCGATTCTGGCTGCAGTTCTGGTCAGCTTCACCGTCCTGCACCTCCAGTTGGCCCACTTTTACACAGTAGACACCATTCTCACTACCCTGGTTTTGCTCGCAGTGGGCAAGGCAGTGGATGTGGCGAGAAGTGGGCAGCTTCGGGATGGTGTATTGCTCGGCCTCCTGGTTGGCGTTGCGC
>JBFEPU010000351.1:0-2780 GCA_041549915.1 Anaerolineae bacterium
GCATCTTGCTCGGCGGGACCTGCGCGCTGTGCGACCCTGCGCCCGTCGACTGGGCATCTCTCGCCAGTCCGAGGTATGGTAGACTTCCCTGCGTGAGGGCGAGCACGAGGACAAGACCAAAACCCACCAGGAGCAGTTTGCGCTTGCTCATCGGACCATACCTCCTTCGGCACCTTATTGACAATGGGAAGGACGTGGGCAGCAATGGATTACAGAGAACTGTGTAGATCGCTAGACTCGAGCAGCGATCCTCTTACCAGCGATCCGCCCGGGCAAGCGCAACAGTCCATGCGCGAAGTTGCAGGTCTAGGACATCACTCGGCCTGGAAATGCCGCAGCCCTCCATGGGCGCAGCCGACGGCGCGGTTGACCAATAGGGAGAACAGGATGAGTGCGCTTCGCGGAAGCCCATCTGGGCGCACACACCTGATCCAGGGCTGCGCGACCGGATCCCCCCCTTAGCCCGCTGCTTCCGCGAAGCTCCTGTGATATTAGACGACCAGAGGCGGCAGACCATACGCGGGCCGCTGGGTGCGAGGGTGCAGACCCAAGCATACACCGTCCTGCCGGGGGCGCGGCTCACGCTTGGCAGCGTCAGGCAGCGGGCAGCTCAAGGAAGAGCTTCCGGGAAGCCTTCTGCGCGTGTCCAACGTGGACACAATCTAGATTGAGCAGTTGCAGGCCAGTCAGCCGCTATCCTGTGCCGACCAGCTTGTCGAACTCTTCCACAGTCACGGCTGGCGCTGTCGTGAACGAGATCCCGAGCAGTTTGGCCAGCTCAACGGAAGCTTTCATCGCCTCCTTGGTGCCCGGGAATTCCGCGATGAGGACCAGATCCTTCTCGCCGAGGATGGCATAAGCTCCTTTGATCTCCCCACCGAGCCCTTTCACCACTGCGTTGGCCCTTACCGTGCGGTCGGCGCTGATCTTGCCGATAGAGTCCATCGAGTACTCGCCAAACATCAGATAGATACCCATTCTCGTCTCTCCTTTCTGTGGTTGCCGGTTAGAGGTGTCCGTGTCGTGGACGGTCGCCACTCCCCTTGACACCGAAGTTCCAGTAGCTCTGTGTCTACCTCCCAGACTGTGCTGCTTCCATTGCTCGCTGCCCATCTCGCAGAGGGTATAGGCCGTTGGCCAATGGGCTGCGGTCGATCTGCCATACCTCCTCGACCTCTTCCGCCAGCAGTCGCCGGATGCTCCGCCCGGATATGATTCTGCTGCGACGGTTGCTCCCTGACGAATCACACTCGGCATCCTGCCGCCAAGATGCCCCCGTATCAACAAGCCCGTCCGCCACCATGTGGCAGACGGGCTGCTTTGCCCGATGACAGTTTATGCGACACGCGTGTCTGCGCCGCAGGCAGAGATGCTAGTTACGCCACACCTGGCAGAGCTAAGATGCTCGCCGCCATGTCTGTCCGGACCCCAAGCGCCGGCCAGGGTCCCAGGGCTTTGCTTGGATTATGACGCTCATTATACCATGAGACAATGTGGTTGAGAAATCAGCTCCAGTGCACTTGGCATCCCACACCGCCCAGCTCTTGTGGTACTCCAAATTCTGGATGGCAGCGCCAGTCAGATCAAAGGGCTTGATCGTGGATCCGTCCATTACCACGAGACTGCATCCGCTGCCGAGGCTAGGATCGCTGAACTGGAACTAGTGCTGATCAGCTTGCGTGCACCAGTCCCCGTTGTCAGCCAGTGCTCGTCCAGGGTAGCAAGCGCCTCTCGGCGTTCCAGGACCAAGGTGTCAAGGACCGCCTGCGGTGCAAACAACGCGACGGCAGCGTGTGGAAGAGCAGCTCCCTATGCGCGAAAGCTGCTGGCTGCCATGCAGGAGCGCTACCGCCCAGGTGGCCGCATACGCCAGAAAAAACAGGCGACCAGCACATTCCGTTTGATCCACTTCGACTCATTGAATGTCACCACAGGCTCCTCCCGACCTTTCACGGGTGCCCTCGCCCTACCTTGCCTCCAAGAACCAACTGCGATACACTAGGGCCAATCGCTTCCTCCCTCTTACGGAGTACTGCTTCAGTTGCTGAATGGAAGCAGCCCTGAGCATTTCGCAGACTAGCCAAAGGAATAAGTCCTCGGCGAAACAGTAGGAGGCCAGTGCAAGGTGGTCAGCGATCCCAAGGCGATGATCGATGCTCTTCTCCAGCCATGGTATCAGGCCCTGGAAAATCCGCCCACGGCCCAGCGTCAGGTCCTGGACCTTCTGCTGGAAGGCTATGCTCAGACTGATTATGGGGCACGGCGTGGCGCAGGTCAGATCCGCTCGATCGAGGAATACCGCACCGCTTTCCCCGTTGTGACCTATCAAGACCTGCAGCCTGTCCTTCGGCGCGTCATGGAGGGCGATACCGCGGCACTCGTCGCCGAGCCCGTGGAGGGCTGGGCGCTGACACGCGGCGCTGCCGGCAGAGAGTCCAGGTACATCCCCATGACCCGCTCAGACTTGGCCTTGCGTGCTCGCTACAGCCCGCGTGCCCTGCTCAATTATGTCCACCGCAAGGGCCGCTACGACATACTCGAGGGATACTGCCTCATCCAGACGTCCCCATCCGAGGTCGGGACGCTGAAAGTAGGGGACCGCCAGATCCGCTACGGGTACAGCTCCGGTTTGTACGCCAGACAAGGCGCGCCAGGTGCGCAGCTACGGCTGGTGCCGACGCAGGACGAGATCGATGCGCTTGGCAGCGGGCAGACCCGCCTTGACTGGGAACGCCGCTTCGATCTGATCTACCGGCGGGCCAAGGACAAGCCAGTGACCA
>JBFEPU010000352.1:0-2779 GCA_041549915.1 Anaerolineae bacterium
GTCATCAAGTCGCAGGTGCTGATCGGAGAACGGGGCGAGAGGGGTGCGGTTCGGCCATCGCACAGTCCCGAAGCCGCAGAAAGGGCTGCAGCTGACATGCTGGGCAGCGAGATCAAGAGCATGCGCGTGCGGAGCGTGTTGGTGGAGCGGGCCGTGGACGCTGCTCAGGAGATGTCCCTGGGCTTGATTGTGGACGACGGTTTGCGGCAGCTTGTCATGCTGGCTTGTGCCGAAGGGGGCGCGGCCAGATTGGAGGCCTCGTCGCGCCGGTCGGCCATGCCGCATCCAAGGCAGGTGTGATCTGCTTGAAAGTGCCTGGCCAAGTTGGCTGCGCCATTCGGCATCCATGCGAACTGCGTCAGCCCTGCTATGATCACGACAGCTATGATCCAGGTGGACTCACCCGAGCAGCACAAGAAGCTGATGGCAGGCGGTTTTCTTGGGTGCGCCGGACGCGCGGAAGCAGATACCAACGTGGTGGCGTTCCTGGCGTCCGAACGAGCAAGCTTCATCACCTGTGAGACTGCGCAGGTAAACGGAGGGCCGCACGTCTCAAGGGCAGAGGGGCAGGGTGTGGCACAATCCGCCTGATCCTTTTGCTCACCGCAGCCGACCATGTCAACGAGTGGAGAGGAGTCGGCACAATGGTCACAAAGCGCCTGGTGATAGCCCTCAGTCTGCTGTGCGCGCTCTGCGCAGCTGCCGGCACCGCGCTCGCTAAGCACGCCTGGCCGGCAGTGCTGCCTCGTTCGACCGCTCCAGGCGCCCTTCCAGACAGAGTCGCCCCGGATGATGTGAGCAAGCTGTGGACCTGGTTCGGCCCTCAGGGGGACGCCGATGCCCGGCTGCAAGCTGCGGTTCCCATTCGCCACTTCGCTTACGATCCCTACGTGGTTGACGCCGAGACCAGCGAGCCTGTCGTATTGAGCGTGTACGCAGAGAGCGCCGTCACCAACTTGTGGGTGGAGCTGGAGGCCGGGGGCACCGTCACACCGACAGTGATCGGGGCGGACGCCTACCAGTTCACCTTCACAGCAGCCGAGGCCCTTTATGGCTACGACCCGCTGTACTATCGCAACTTTGTGGGCTACCTGTACATCGATACGACTTCCGGCTCCGCGGGGCGCCTCAACCTGTTCATCGATGTCATCAACGACGACGTGCCGAGCATTGTGCCCAAAACTCTGGCACCGGACGCCCAGGCGGCTGGCCACGTGGTCAACCTGCTCGCGCCAGCGGCCACGCCAGGCAGTTATGACTATGGCATCTTCCAGCGACTGTATGGACTGTACTCCGACTCCTTCGACTTTGTCAACGTCGTCTGGGTGGACAATCGCGTGCAGAACCGCATGCACGCCACCATATCCAACCATGTCGAGGGAATAGGCCGCATCCTGTTCGACAACACCGCCGCTTACGGCAGTGCGGGCAGACTGCAGGGCATCAACAACTTCCCGGTCAGCGGGTTCTTCGACGGCGCGAGCAACGGCTTCCAGCACGAAACCGGCCACCAATGGATCAACTGGGTTCTCCCCGGAGTCCCACACTGGCCCATCTCGGAGATGGCCCAGGGCATCATGGGGTACAACATCCCAGGTACCGGTGTTGGGGGGTCTTTTCCCTGGAGATTCACCCCCAACCCGGATGATACCTACACCGTACATGGGTACGGTGAGCATCTGTGGGAAGTTGGCTTCTGCGATCTGGACCTCTACCTGATGGGCCTCCTGGCTGCCCACGAGGTCGGCCCAGGGCTGGTCTTTGAAAACCAGGACCAGCAACTGTGCGACGGCTGTGTGCTAGAGGGCCCGGCCTACCATGCTGACGCGACGACCATCATCGACTCTCACGGGCCTCGCGTTCCCGACGCCAGCACTGCTCCACACAACTTCACAGTGGGCACGATCGTCGTCACGCGCGACCGCCTGCTTGGTGCAGAGGAGCTGGCCTTTTTCGATTTCATGGCCGAGCGGGCCTCTGCCGCCGAAGTCGTTCACACCTCAGAGGGCTTTGGCGCTGGACTCACCAAGCCCTGGTTCCTCAACACGCGGACCTTGAGCACACTCGCGACCGACATGATCCCGCGCAGCGAAACACCCACGCCAACGCTCACTGCGACGCACACGAGGACACCTACCTTCACCCCAACTCCCACTAGAACGCCTGCCGGTACGTGCACTCCACAGCCGCCGCAGGAGATTCTGGATCAGTCGCAGACAGGAACAGACTATGGCTACTGGTTTGAGGCAACCGCCATCCGCTGGCAGGAATTCATGCCCACGTTGGACAACCTGACGGCGGTCGAGGTCTTTGTGGGGAGAAGCGGCAATCCAGGCAATGTGGAACTGGAGATTAGGACCGTTGACGGTACGCCCCTGCGCCGAGCCGTCGTCGATCAGGCCAGTGTTAGCTCAGGTTGGCTGCGCGTGGAGTTCTGTCCGGCCATCGTGCTTGTGCCGAGCACCAAGTACCGCATCTATCTTGCCTCAGACCAACCGTCACCCAGCGCTGCGCATCGGTACGTCTGGAGAGGCAGTTCGGACTCGAGGTACAACCCAGAGTGCGCCAACGACGTGTCGCACCTGATGCCCGGATTTGACTACGCTTTCGAGACCTACGGCATGGGAGGCGCCAGTGGCACAGCGACGCCAACGCCGACCCTGCCCGTCGGCCTGCCTGCGCCGCGTCTGTACACGATCGTCAACGACGACGGTGACGGGAACTACCTGGTGGACTGGAGCACGGTGAACGGTGCCACGCTCTACGTCCTGCAGGAGGA
>JBFEPU010000353.1:0-2747 GCA_041549915.1 Anaerolineae bacterium
GGTTCGGCCAGCAGCACATCATAGATCACCGGATTGGGATGAATGCATGCCGCGCAGGAGCGGTAGAGCACCTCCGAACGGGGCAGGCGGATGGAGAAGCCATCGCCCTCGACAACAACCTCATCACCGTCCTGATGGACCGAAGTAACCTCGCCAGGAGCGCGGCGGGCCACAATGCGCCGGTCAATCATGCCCTGGCAGGGAACGCCGATGATGTACACATCCTCGCGCTCCAACTGGTGCTCGTTGATCAAGGCAACGATGGAACGTGCATCACAACCCTTGGCCACAATGGCCACTCTCTTGTCCCGGACGCCCCGCAGATAGCGAGTCAGGTTGTTCTCACAGAAGGGTCCCCAGACAAGCCTCTCCGAGTCAGCTGCTTTGCGGATCACAACGGGGGCAGCACGCATGGGGAGAGTGCCCTCGGTGAAGCCGATGACGACATCCACATCGCCGCTGTCCAACAGCCGCTTCGCTTCTCGCTGTATCGCTTCTGTGAGTTCCTGCATTGCTGGTCCTATGGCTGTCATAATGCGCACACTGTGTTGGGAAGGACGCCACGCACCGCCAACTCCTGCATCGGCCCCAGTTCGCGGACATCTTGCAGCAATCCGTCTATGAGTGACCTCAGCCTGCCGCGATCCGTTTCGCCGAGCCAGGCGAATTGCACCCGCTTCTCCTCCAGGCCCACGTACTGCAGAAAGCTCTTGAGCGTGGCAAACTTGCGGCGCCCCACGTAGTTACCCTCTTTGTAGTGGCAGTGCTCCGGCTCGCAACCCACAACCAGGATTCCATCGGCACCATGCTGCAAGGTGCTCAACAAGAGGAGAGGATTCACTCGCCCCGAACACGGCACTTCGATCACTCGCACGCCATCGGGCTGATGAAAGCGCTGCGCCCACTCGCTGTCGGATTTCAAGCTCCACTGACAGAGAAAGATTACGATCTTGGGCTGCCAGCCGCTCATGCTGCCAACTCCAGAGCCTGCAGCTCTGCCTGGATCTGCTCCAGCAGCTTCTGATCACTGTCGTCCGGTACGTCGATGGAGGCCGACCGACAGGACGCAGCGCAAACACCACATCGCATGCACAGCGTTGCATTTACCTCAGCAACCATCTTTTCATGGCCCAGCACGCGTCTCTGCACCAATTGGACCGCATCGTATGGGCACACCTCCACGCACAGCCCGCAGGCCACACAGGTGCGCTCGTTGACCTGAGCGGCAGGTCCAGAAGGCAGATGGCCTTCCCGTTCAGCCAAGGTGCGAAAGGCCTTGAAGAGGTCAGAGATGTGGATGTGCTGAGGGCAGTGTGGATAACACTCGTCGCAAGCCGAGCACATCCAAATGAGATGGCTCTCCAGTACCTCCTCCCGCATGCCGAGAATCGCCATGTGCAGGATGCGGCGAGGATTGTAGTCTGGATCCTGTCGGCGGATCAGACAGGCTGCCATACATGTGCCACAGGAGTAGCAGCGCATCAGGTTTTCGCCGCCCGGCTCTGCGATTACCTCGTCTTTGAAGCCACTGGTACGGTTGCTCAGAGCTTGCACTGACCCACCTCTTAGACGCTGACTACCGTTTCAAGTGCCTCTGCCACGTCGGGGATATCGGTGATGCGCCGCAGTCGCTTCTCCAGTTCGGGACGCACGCGTTCGATCTCTTCTTTCAGCGCCTCCGGATCCAAGGCTTTGAGCGTTTCGTCCATTTCGCGAATCACTCGGGCATATTTGCCGCCCTCCGCGGCCGAGATCCACTCCACGCGGAACCTGTCTGGGGAAATGCCCATGTTCTCCAGGCGCTTGGCCAGCCGCTCGAAGCGTTCGGCACCCACCTGTTGCCCTGTGATGTAGTGACAGTCCTGCGGGTGGCATCCAGAGACCAGCACCATGCCCGCACCCAACCGGAAGGCCTCGAACACAAAGTCCTGATCCATGCGAGCCGAGCACATCACGCGAATACCACGAGATGACGCTGGATATTCAAAGTGGCTCGTTCCTGCCGTGTCGGCACCCCCATAGCTGCACCAGTGGCACATGAACGCGAGAATCTTCTTCTCGGGCTCTTTGGCAAGCAGCGCACGCAACTGGGCAAAGATCTGAGCGTCGGTAAAGTGCATCTGAGTGATGGCGTTGTGCGGGCACTCAGCGACGCATCCGCCGCAGCCGTGGCACTTGGCAGCGGTGACATTCGCCGCGATCCCCTCTTGGGTAATGATGGCGCTGTAGGGACACTTGGTGGCGCAAATGCCACATTTCTTCCCCTGCGCCATGACACAGCGATCTTCCCAAACAACCGCCACGATGGGTTCTATCTCCCAGGTATCCGATCCAAGGATGCGCGCCGCGCGCGCGGCAGCGCCGGCACCCTGAGCGACGCTGGACGGGATGTCCTTAGGCCCCTGTGCTGCGCCAGCCAGGAAAACGCCATCCGTGGGCGAGTCAACGGGCCTCAACTTGGGGTGGTACTCCATGAAGAACCCGCTGGGGCTACGGCTGATGTTCAGGATCGAGCCCACATCTCCTGCGTCCTCACGCGGTACGGCCGCTGTGGACAGGACAACAAGCTCCGATTCGAGCTCGATGACCCGACCAAGGCTCTGGTCCTCTGCCTGGATGAACAGATTGCCCGTCTGCTCGTCCTGAGTGATCCTGGATGGTCGCCCCTGGATAAAGCGAATCCCCATCTCACGAGCACGTCGATAGAACTCCTCGTATCCCTTGGCTGGCGTGCGGATGTCCATGTA
>JBFEPU010000354.1:0-2731 GCA_041549915.1 Anaerolineae bacterium
CGTACGGGCGGCCGAACTCGCGGTATTCTGCCTCGCTCAGCAGCTCATAGGTCGCATGCTGCAGGGCCAGGAAAACCCCCGCGAGTCCTGTTGGCCGCGCCGCGTCTATGAAGCGAACGGTGCTCTCGGTGATCGTCTCCAGAGCAGCCTTGAGCGCTTTGGGATGCTGGCGCAGGTCAGCGATCATGCGCGACCCGGCCAGATTCTTGGCTTGAGTCAGCGGGTTGAAAATGGTCTGAATGAACGGCGTCCCTTTCTCCAGCCCCTGTCCGATCAAATCCAGCGCACGGCAGGCCTCGCCCAGCATCCCCTGGTACGGATCGAGCACCTTCAGCTCCGTCCAGTCCTCGGGGCGCTGAATGACCCGCTCACCCCAGGCACGGGTGCCTTCCTCATTGCCCACCCACCAGGATTCTGCCCCCCAGTCCGCGATGCAGTAGTTGCTGGAAGGCATGCACTTGACAAAGTCAAAGTCATATGTATGCTGAAAGTCGAGCGTGGCGCGAGCCAGATCCACCGCCCGTTGATCATCGCCCGGAAAGTGCCTCCACAGTGCCACCGCCGGCCGGTCGACCGCCTCTCCCGTCACCGTGGCCTCCAGTCGTTCGCGTTTGGTCATCGTGCCCATGATGTTCCTCCCGTTCTCCAGTTTGTCCGCGCTATTGTACCACAGATCGGCCCCGTTGAGCGCATGTCCTGCCGTCGCGCCGGAGGCTTTTCCAAGGTCGCTCGACGATCCCGTCCTATGTCAAGCATGACTCCCCGGTTGCCCAGCATCCGCCTCAATGTCATTCTGAGTGTAACGACACTGGTACCTGCGCTACCAGTGCAGGTGAGAATCCCCACACCTCTGCTGCGCGAACACTCAAGTCACGCCGAGATGCTCATCTGCACCTGCGGCGCAGATGCAGGTGTCGGCTTCGCCTCAGCATGACAAATGGCCTAGTCCCCGCTGGCCCAGCTCCTGCCCCAATGTCATCCTGAGTGGAGCGACACACCTGGCATATTGCCTGCTGCCACGATTTGACACCTTGCAGATTATGCGCTATCCTTTCGCCATTAGCAGAACGAAGGCAGTACCCCAACTAGCGCGTAGACGCATCTCGCGGGGTTGGGCCAACCTCAGCGGTTCTTGCGTACGCTCGTCGGGCAATCTCCTTCGCTCTACAAATCACCAAAACGAAAGGGGTATGGGTTGTGAGCGAGCGCATCACAGGGACCGTGAAGTGGTTCAGCAGCGTGAAAGGCTACGGCTTTATCACGCGCGAGGGTGGCGACGATGTCTTCGTCCATTATTCGGCCATAACTGCTTCTGGCTTCCGCAAGCTCGAGGAAGGCCAGCAGGTCGAGTTCAGTGTCGAGGACAGCCCCAAGGGCCCGCAGGCAACAGACGTCATCGTCCTCCAATAATCAGCAGCAGTGCAAGGAGGCGCTCTGATGAACATCGGAGCGCCTCCTTGCCATTACAGGACAACCGTGTGAGGAGTGATATGTCACTAGTCAAGTCACAGCTGAGGGATCATGTCTTCGCCACAGTCGTGTGCCTGCTCGTGGCAGCGGCGATCCCAGCGTGCGCTCCAGCGGCCACCCCCACACCCACGACGACACCGACCCCAGTACCCACCCGCACCTTGACACGCACCGCCATCCCGCCGACGCGCACGGCCACACCTTTGCCGCCAACGCCCACGTTAGTGTTGACGCCCAGCTTGACCTGGGCGACCTTCTCTTCTGCCACCTACGGTATCACCCTTCGGCATCCGGCGCACTGGCAGCCGATATCAGGGTACGACCTCAAGTGGGGTGCCTCCGACGGGTTCTTCCAGTTGAGCGCCATTGGCAGCGAGACAGCCGGCATCGACGAGGTTACCGAACGAGAGGCCTATCACAAGCTGATGCCCTACGGCTCGGCTCCGACCATCGAGGCGCTGACCATCGACGGACAAACCGCGCGGCTCATCCTGCCTTCCCCCGATCAACGGATGGGGGAACTGGGCCAGACCGGGCTGATCATCCAACTGCCCCAGCCGATCCAGATCATTGGCAACCCCTACAACTATCTGATCCTGTGGGCCGATCCAGCCCACGTTCGCGACATCGCGGCGACGATCAAGCTGCACCCGCCTAGCACCGGACCGACCCCGGTGCTCACTCCCGCGGAGGTACCACAGACCATCGAGGCGGTTCTCTTTGCGGTGGCGATGCAATTCAGGGTCAGGCCTGACGCCGTGCAACTGGTTCGCTGGGAGCAAGTTGACTGGCCCAATGGCTGCCTGGGCGTCCCCATGCGCAGGCTCTGCACGGAGGCGATCGTGCCTGGCTATCGCATCATCGTGCGCTTTGCCGGCCAGCAGTACGAATACCGTTCCGACCTGCAGGGCTCGCAGTTCCTGCTGGCTTCAGGACCAGCCCATGGGATCGAGAGACCGGCGCTGGTGTGGGAAGGCGGGGACGGCTGCCACAGCTTGCTGCTTGCAGCCGATGGCCAGGCGGCCGTCGGTCCCTGTGACGCACCCCTAACCCCCGGGCGCCTGCTGGACGAGATGCTCCGGCCACAGCAGTGGGCGGAGTTACTGGCGAGGTTCGCCCCCTTCCAGGCCAACACCCCTTCCGGGCAGGTCGTCTTCCACGGGCAAGGCCAGGAACAGCCATCCGCCGCATGGCAGCGAGCCATTGCCGCCTGGGCAGACCTGGTGCAGTTGGAGGTTCGCTCGGGGCGCAGCGGTGCTTC
>JBFEPU010000355.1:0-2720 GCA_041549915.1 Anaerolineae bacterium
CACCTTCTGGCCATCGAACGCCGCGCTGCCCCACACGCGAGCTGCCGCCAGCTGCTCGAAGAAATCCTGATGCACGCTCCTGGCAAACTCCTCAACGGTGCTGCCCTTCTTCATGACAAAGGGCGCGCTCATGTCCGGCTCCTTGCCGGGGGGCTTGGCGTAGATGCGCATGATATCCAGCCGCTCGAACACCGCCCGTTTCAGTTGGTCGAGGTTGCGGCCGGTATTGGCGGAGACGGCCAAACAAGGCCATTCATCCTCAATCAGCTCGCAAAAGAGCTCCAACAGTTCGTCCAGGCTCTCGTCATCAGCCTTGTTGGCAACGACCAGCAGTGGCTTGACGCTCGGCCGGCGATGGCCACTATACTGATCTTTGAGGCGCCGGGGCACAATGCGGTTGTCCTGCAGGGTGGCCAGTGTCTGCTCAAAGTGCCTGTCTGGATCAGTCTGCAGGTCGACGACTAGTACGATCAGATCGGCGCTGCGGATCAGGTCCAGCAGCTGCGGATCGATGGAGTCACCCTCCAATGGTGGGGTATCGATCAGCTGAATCTGGACGCCGCCCACAGGCATCATGCCAGGGGTAGGTTCCCAGGTGGTGAAAGGGTAAGGTGCCACTTCGGGGCTAGCATTCGTCAGCGCCGCGACCAGAGCGGACTTGCCAACGTTTGGCGGTCCAATGACCACCACCTGTCCGGCGCCCTCTTTGCTGATTCGGAATGCCGACTCGTGCCGACTGACGCTCTTGCGCGTTGCAGCCGATTCCCTCAGCTTGGACAGCTTGCGGCGCAGATCAGCGCGCAGGTGATCGGTGCCCTTGTGCTTGGGGACGACACTGATCAGTTCTTCGAGCAGGGCGATCTTGCGCGCCGGCGACTTGGCGGCGCGGAATTCCTTGTCGATCTCAAAGTACTCGGGAGGGAGGTTGGTCGGCATTACAATCTCATTAGCGATGCTGTGCCCACCGGTGCAGGCAACAGCAGCCAACGAATCGCTTTTCCTAGCCTATTGAGTCTCCCGGGACGGATGACGTCGTCGTTACGAACCGGGCACCTTCAGAAAAGCCTTCGCTGCTGGACACCAGGTGTGAACCAGGAAAAGCAAGCATCGCGTCCTTCTGATCAAACTGCCAGGGCAACCTGTCCAGCGCGCCAATGAAACCGCCCTCTGGCAGATGCTCACGATCCTTGCGGTGCTGCGAAACGATTGTAGCTCAAATGTGCAAGGTTATCAAGTTTAGGGGCCCGTATCAGATCGGTCTGGGGCATCACTTGGCATAGGGCAAAGGTTTATGACAACTTTCTCGATCGGAATCTCCAACCGAGACAGTGCGCTGCGGCTGCCTCGCAGGTCTGTGTGAGCCCGGGTCAGTTGCGAGCGTGCACAACATGTGCTATGATGCTCCCTCGAACGGAGCTTAGACTGGGTACGCAGTTGGGATGACATTTCCGGACTCGTGCAGCAGCCGTTACCGCTGTGGTGCCCCGCGTATCAAGTGCTCGAGTTTCTTGGCGCGGATCAATGCACAGAGGCCGCTGCACGGGCTGGGGATCCACGTAGCACTGTGCAGGTTGCCCTGGTGCAGGATTCTGTCGTGCACCGTGTCCCATAGGAATGGGGACCTGCGCCGGGAGGAAGTTGTGTTGCCGAGGGTCTTTGATAGACCTGGACGAGCGGTATTGCTGCTGGTCGTCGCTGCCTCGCTGGCAGCTCAGCACGGAGGTTTGGCCAGCCGTGCGCTGCCAACCCTCGCCAGCGCCATCGCGGTTCGAACGCCCGCATCGATCCCCCCGTCCGTGAGCCCAGGGCAAACCATGGCCGCGGAAGCTTCAGATTCCTCGACTTCCCTACAGTCGCAGCGCCTACGGTTCGAACACATTACCGTAGTAGATGGGCTGTCGCAGGACAGCATCACCTGCATCTTGCAGGACCGCCAGGGGTTCATGTGGTTTGGCACTGGCGACGGACTAAACAGATACGACGGCTACGACTTTAGCGTGTACAGGCACGACCCGGGGGATCCCACCAGCCTGAGCCACAGTGAAGTCGCCACACTCTTCGAGGACGACGAGGGTTTCATATGGGTCGGAACCCCTGCTGGACTCGACCGCTTCGATCGTGACACCGGAGAGTTCGTCCACTACCCAGGACTCTCCCTGGACGACACTACCCTCGGCCAGGCCTCGGTGAGCGTGATCTACGAGGACCGGGAAGGCTCGCTGTGGGTTGGCACCTATGGCGCGGGGCTCAATCGTCTGGATCGCCAAACCGGTCAGTTCACGCAGTACCCAATCACAGGCGAGACCTGGATCGACGCCATCTACGAAGATCGCTCGGGCACGCTCTGGATTGGCGGCAACAGCACTGGGCTCGCCCGATTCGATCGCTCCACGGGCCGCTTTGCCCATTTCCAGCACGACCCACACGATCCGCACAGCTTGAGCAGCAACATCCTCGTGACGGAGATACTCGAGGATCCGGCAGGGGGGCTGTGGGTCGCGACGCAAGGCGGGCTCAACCGCTACGACGCTGACGAGGAGCGTTTTGTGCGCTTTCCACATGATCCTGCCGACCCTCACAGTCTGTCCAACGACTTTGCTACGTCGATCATTGAGGACCGGCAGGGCACAGTGTGGATAGGCACGGCCGGAGGTGGCCTCAACCGCTTCGATCGCACGAGCGGGCGATTTGTGTAGCACCAGAACGACCCATCGGATCCC
>JBFEPU010000356.1:0-2719 GCA_041549915.1 Anaerolineae bacterium
CATAAAGGCACGGGTGGCGGTTATCCTGCCAAGTAGCTTCTGCCCGTTGGAAACATCGGGCCGTTCTTGCTCTGACCCAGGGCACACCATGGCTGAATCGCCCCTAGTGTCTAGCGTCTGCTCAGCAGCCTGGAGACTCGACTCCGCCGCATCGTGTTCGCCGCTAGCAAAGAGATAGCCAGCGTGAAAGATGCACAGTTCCGGTCTCACGAGCAAAAGTTCGGCCGGCAGCCTATCTAGCCATCGCCCCAATTTGCTGTGCTGGTCCCGAAGCCAGAGTTCCTCAGCCGCCCCCTCGATCAGGACTGCCGCCCGCTCGAAATCCAGACCACGAAGGGCGTGTTCAATCGCGTCGTCAACGAATCTGTTATGCTCGTACCACAAGCTGGCCCGATGGTGAAGCTTTGGCACCAAGTCTGGTTGTCTCTGGCACAGCCGCCGGCGGAGCAGATCGGCAAAGAGATGGTGATACCGGTACCAACGCCGTTCTTCATCCAGGGGTACAATGAATAGGTTGGCACGTTCTAACATCTCCAGGATGGCCTGGCCATTGCCCCTGTCAGAGCGCGTCTCGCCTGTGCCGGCTCGCTGGGCATCTCCCGAGGGAGTGGCCGCTCGCGCCAAGCGGCCGGCAATCTCTGTTTCGCCGAAGCGCACGGTATCGCACAGAGGGCCGGTAAGCCGGTCAAGGATGGCTGTCCGTAGCAAGAAGGTCTGTACGTTCTCAGGCTGATGTTCCAAGACCTCTTCGACCAGGTAGTCCAGCACATACCGGTGACTGCCGGTGAAGGAATGGATGAGCCTGGAAGCGTCTTCTCGCCCTTGCATGGAAAGGGCGGCCAACTGCAGGCCAGCAATCCAGCCCTCGGTACGCTTTTCCAGCGCAGCGATGTTCTCCGCAGACAGATCGAGACCCATCGCTTGGTTGAGGAACTCGGCAGCCTCGGAGGAGGTAAAACGCAAATCGGTGGCGCGCAACTCGGTCAGTTGACTCCGAGCGCGTAGGCGGGCCAGCGGCAGATGTGGATCCTCACGGGTAGCGATGACCAAATGCATTTGCGGCGGCATGTGCTCGAGCAGGAAGGTAAGTGCGTCGTGGACAACTTGGGCTTCGATCAGGTGATAGTCATCGAGGACCAGAATCACCCGACCAGGTAAGGCCGCTGCGTGATTGATCAGAGAGGTCAGGACGGCGTTGGCAGATGGCGGATGGGCCGACTGCAGCGCGCCCAACAATCCCTGTGCGATATTGCTGGCAGATTCCTGCTGGGCCTCGACGGTTCGCAAGGCAGCGATCATGTAAGCCAGGAAACGGGCCGGGTCGTTATCGCCTTCGTCCAGCGACAGCCAGGTAGCGCGAACCTTTGGTTCGAGTCGCTCGCAAACGGCTAGCCATTCGGCGACCAGCGTGGTCTTGCCAAAGCCGGCCGGCGCGGAAACGAGCGTCAGCTTGCGGTCAAGCCCCGCGTTCAGCCGTTCGATCAGGCGTGGGCGCGAGACCAGCTCGCGCCGGGTGGGCGGAATGTACAGCTTTGTTTGCAGGAGCGAATGCTGCTGCATGACCATCCCTCATGTCACGTGCCGATGGCTTCGGACTGCAAGTATACCACGTCACAGATGGACGGTCAAAGGCAGTGCGTATCGACAGGTTCCAGAGCTTGTCCCAGAACCACGAAGCAGGTGCGATTCGGCCATGCCGAATCGCCAAGCACTCCCTTGGGAGTGTCGTGGGCTGCCCATGATCAGCAGCGACTGGTTCGCCTATGATTTTGACCAAAACCCGCTTCCGCCACCGGCCGTCAAGCCCTCGCCTGGCCTGAAAAGATCCGCTTCCAGGCGTCAAGTCGGGGCTGGATATTGTGAATAGTCGGATTGCTTATGTTGCCGGTTAGCTCTCGCGCCGCTGCCAGGCTATGCCGGGCGTTATCTGCCGGGACTTGGTCGCGGACCTGACGGCTGCAGCGAGTTTGGTCAGAGCAACGGCAATCAGAATGGAAACAGCACTCGCTCCCACCAGCTTGACGGAGAACATCATCAGCATGAGCGGCAGCACGGCGATAGGTTTGCCCACAACGACGGTTGTCGCCGCTGCCATGGCCGCGACCATGGCCACTGCGGGCGGAATGGCCGGGAAGACAAGCCCCACCGCCAGTCCCACGGCGACACTGCTAAACATAATGGGCAGGAACTGACCTCCCTTCCAGCCTGTCTTGATTAGAAATGCAGTCAAAAAGAGCTTGCTCGCTCCGAGCAAGAGCAAACTCCAGAAGCCCATCTGCACAAACCCATCTCGCAGCACCTGCATTTCATGCTGGCCGGAGAACCGGACCAAAGGAAAGATCATAGCCAGGATACCCAATACGAGGCCGCCTGGCAGGCTGCGCCATATTGGTTTGTCGTCTAGCGCCTGAGTCAAGTGTTCCGAGAGCGTGAGGAACTCGAGGAACAGCAACCCGGCAATCGTGCCGACGAGTCCTGGAAGGATCGCGTAAGCAAGATCGAGCCACTGAGCCTGATAACTGGCGGTGTCCAAGAACCCTGCGCCGAAAAGGTCGCTGACCACCAGTACGAGGGCAAGTAGACCAGTGATTGCTGCCCCGGCTATGAGGGCCCAGGCCTGAGGGCGCGACCACTCAGCTGCGTCTGGGGCTTTGGCCAAGAGCCCCAGACGCTGGCCCGCGCGTTTGAGTTGGTCGCTTGCCCATGTGCCCAGGCCACC
>JBFEPU010000357.1:0-2708 GCA_041549915.1 Anaerolineae bacterium
CGAAGCTCTGCCCAATTTCCAGGCAGATCAGCCCCTGTGGCCCCCTGGTCCACCAGGAACAGACCTGCATAATAGAGTTCGAAACGAGCTTGGACCAGGTTCACCACCTGCTGCAGCAATTCCTCCATCTCCAGGACCGTGCTGGCAGCTCGGGAGACCTCGGCGGCGGTTTGGCTCCAGATGGCGCGATGCTCAGCCTCATCGCGCTGGCGCATTCCCTGTACCCTTCCGGTCAACTGGATGGCAAGCAGTTGATAGAGGCGCTGTTCTTCCGGGCGAAACTGGTGCACTTTAGGCCAGGCGATAAGCGCGATCCCCTGCCAGTGCCCGCCTGCGCGCAGCGGGAGAGCGGCAAAAGCTCTGGCATCGATTGCGCCCATCATCCCTGCGACGTGTTCGTTCAAGCCCTCCATTGAGGCGCGCATATCCGCAACCAACAGGGGACGATCCGGGCTCGAGAGTAACAAGTCGGTTGTAGATGTACCAGGCAAGTAGAAGCGAATGCCCTCGGGCACGGGACCCTCGCCAATGGCAGCCACCACGCTGGCCCATTCTGGCTCGCCTTTGGCATCCTCATCGACATACATGAGGAGAGCCGCGTGAGCGCCTCCCCCTTCACCGGGAGCGGTGCCCATAGCCGGGGCCGCAATAGCGTGCAATATGGCCTCTGGGCCGTTTGCAGCCGCCAGAGCCCGGCCAGTTTCGAGGATCTGCGTCAGAAGCTCGTCCCGCTCGCGGAGCTCCTGCCGAGCCTGTTCCCTCTCGGTCAAATCCTGTGTCACGATGAAACGAAAGTGCGTCCCCGCCCCAACATCGCCCGTGGCATAGCGGTTCCTGACAAATCGACGGCTGCCGTCCTTGTGAACCGCCCAGAACTCTAGTTCATCAAGGGGCAAGCCCTTCAAGTGAGCCTCTCTGAAGGTCAGCTCGAGCCACTCCCGCTCCTCTGGAGCGGCAAGGTCCAATTCGCTCATGCCTACGAGCTGTTCGCGCGAGTAGCCCAGCATCCGGACAAGTTGGCTGTTCACGTAGACGACCCGATCGTTCTCGATAACCGTCAACCCACCCTGCACGCTTTCGATCAGAAGTCGAATCCGCACGTTTGCTTCTTGCAGAGCCTTGTCCCGCACTGGCTCCGTCACAGTTGCCATCTATCTCACCTCACATCCCGCCAAGATGATCACCCCCGGCTTGTGCATCTTCTGTATCCACAGTGCCAGCACCCAGAAGTTCAGACTCGGTGCCCAGCCGGACGTAGGCCCGAGGCACACCCAGTGCCCGCGCCAACTCGGCCACAGTATTCTGCAGGATGGCCTCGACGTCAACCACCCCACGCATCCGCTCCGTGATCCGCCGGATAGCCTGCTCTCGAGCCGCGCGCCTCTGCGTTTCCTGAAAGAGCCGGGCACTCTCAAGTGTCGTACCCACCTGTTCCACCAGGCGCTGCATCAGTTCGATTTCTGCTGCGGACCAGTCCCCTTCAGCCGGGTCCTTGTGCAAGCTCAACGCGCCAATCACATCGCTGCGCACCTTGAGAGGCAAGGCCAGCACAGCCCCTGCGGCTTCATCAGCCTCCAAGTCTTGGCCCGACTCACCCACGGATGCTGTTCCCATCCTAAGCACTACCTGTTCACCGGTGCGCGCCGCAGTGAGCATCTCCGGTCGCCACGCGCCCTCAGCAGGGACAACAGAGTCACCCACGAGACTGTACCCGAGCCTGGCCTGCGTGCTGAGCAACTTGGTCCAGGCCTGGCGGCTCAGCTGATCATAGGCACGCCGCGTCGCTTCCAGCGCTTGCCGGCTCTCTTCGTAGAGGCGGGCGTTGTCCAGGGCAACCGCCATTTGGTCAGCCATGGTCTGCAGCACGGCAACAGTGGGTCCCTCAAAGGCATCAAGACGATCGCTCTGCGCACTAAGAGCGCCCAGTATCTGTCCCCTAACTATGAGAGGTAGAACCGCCTCTGAGCGAGTTCGAGGCACAAGATCGTGAGGCGCATACACAGGGTCCGCGGTCGTGTCAGGAGTAATACGGGCCTGGGCGTTGGCCGTGCACCAGCCGACATTCGAACTGCCCCCAACTCGAAGGCGAAAGCCCTCTTCCCGCAGCGCGCGTCCCGACTGGCCAGACCCAGCACGGTATTCTGCCCACTCGCCAGTGGAATCCAGCAACATCAGACCAACATGGTACAGATCGAATCGCTCTTGGACCAGTTCGGCCACCTGCCAGAGCATCTGCTCCACATCCAGAATGGAGGTGACTACCTGGCTTGCCTCTGTCGCGGCCTGCCACTGCTTGGTGCGGTTCTCAAGCTCCAGGGTGCGATTGGCAACCCTCTCTTCCAATGATTCGCGCAACAGCTCCAACTCACGGTTGGCCTCGGCCTGGGCCTGCTCGTTTCTGCGGGCCCGATCGAGCGCATCGGACATGCTGCCAACCGCATAGCGCAGTAGTACGCCGATCAGTACCAAGGGGACAATCACAAAAAACGCATCAGCCAGTGAAATCGGGCGTTCCGCCACGATCAGCAATCCACTGGCCTCTGCATAGTACCCACCCAAGGTAGCGAGCGAGCTGATCACCGTGAAGAACACGGCCGTACGTCCGCCCAGGAGCAAGCCGGCCAGCACAACAAGCAGTCCATAGACCAGGATGCTATTATCACTGGCAATGCCCGAGTTGGTGACTATCCACACAGTAATAAGGATCC
>JBFEPU010000358.1:0-2706 GCA_041549915.1 Anaerolineae bacterium
AAGCTCGCTGATCTCGTCCTCCCTGCCTACCTCGCGCAGTATTCCTTCGCAAGTCGTGCCGATCTGCAGTATGCTTCCCGCGCCCTGATGATTCTTGAAGCGTTCCAGGAGGGCCCGGAAGCGGAGGGTGCGGATCTGATCCATCATGATGCCTCGGATCATGCGGTCGGCCGCTTTCCAGTAGCGGTATCGCTCGGGCCTCAGAGCAGAGCACCCATCACTCACGATGAGAAAGCCATTGCCCTTGCGCCATCCCCGGCCAAGCCTGTGCAAGCTCTCCACGCCGAGGTTGTCACAGACTCCCCCATCCCAGAGATGCAGCTTGGAGTAAGCTGGCTTGCCTGGCTCGGTCTGCCAGCCAGGAGAGTCGGGGGCCTGGCTGCCAAGTCTGTGACCCTTCCCATGGACGTGTTGGGACCACGAGCGGTGGCGCGTGTCGAACTCGAGAGGGCCGATCAGACCGGGGAAGCCGGCAGAGGCCGCCAGCGCATCGCTGAGTGGGATGTCAGTATCGTCCGTATGACCGAACACATCGTCACCCATGCGGCAGCGCTCAAACCGCCAGTTTTGCCCTGTTTCGTAGCAAGTGGCGTTGATAATCCAGCCCGGACGCTCGGGCAGGGCGGACAGGCTCACCGTCACCCCCCAGTGCTCCTGCAGGAGCAAGGACAGGTCGTCGGCCCGGGTGTCAAAGATGCGCGAAGGCAGCCTCAGTACCCGACCCATCAGTCCAAACTGCAGATCTTGCGAGGTCAGCAGCTCTCGCGCCTCAGGGACCACCTTGGTCGCGAATTCCACACCGGTGGGCCAGCGGAAGCCGTTCCGCGCATACACCAGACCGGCACACAAGCTGCCGCCGGAAACGGTGGACAGGGAAGCGACTTCCTCCAGACGGCCTTCCTCTGCCAGTCTGGCTAGCACGCCTAGGTGGAAAACGGTGGCTCGAAAACCACCTCCCGACAGGCTCAATCCGATGTTCATTATGGCCACGTCTCTCTAGCAGCCAAGGGACTCATCGCGGTGAAGAACACTCGACCGCTGGCACACGCTACCCTAGCCAACTGCCTGATCTGTGATACCCAGGGCAACCGCTGCCAAGCTCGGTCGCTGGCTCACCATCAGCGGGGACCCAGGCTCCTGACGCTGCCGAGGCCACTCACGTTCTGCGTGACCGTCGGCTCGCCGTAGTACTCGACAGCACCAGCACCGGGCAGCTCGACGTCCAGGGACTCTGTCGCCCAGACGGTGGCCTTGCCCAGACCAGTGATCGTGACCGCCGCCACGCCGCTCTCGAGATCACTGCCGTCATACTCGCCCCCGCCGGTGACCACAATCGACTGCCGGTCCACTGCTCCGCCCACTTCTACCTGGCCGAGACCAGTGAGGCCCAGAACGAACTCAGCAGCACGCAGCGAGCGGATGACAACCCGCCCTCCGCCATTGATCCCAACATCCAGCTGGTCTGTGCTGATTTCACCAGCGGCCAGGCTGCCCAGCCCGGTGAGACTAAGCACACTGACATCCTTCATCGTCAAGTCGTACCGAATCGGCTTGGTAGGCACGACACTGAAACCAAAAACGCCGGCCCGCCAGTCAATGTACAGCGTGTCGCCTCGCACTTCGGTCGTGATGCGGCTCATGACATTCGACTCGGCTTCGATGGTCAATGACTCACGGTCACCCTGCGTGATCGTCAGTTCGCCCAGGCCCTCGAAAACAACTGTGTCGAACCCGCTCACGCTCCTATCGCTGGTGACGACGCGCCGTGAACCGACAGCGCAAGAGCTGAGCAGCAGCACGACGCAGGCGACGGCCACAAGAAAGCGCTTGTTCACTGTTTGCCTCCCTTTCTGGTACATCCAATCGGCCTCTGACGTTCAGTATAGCACGTGGCGCTCCTCCATACATCAGGCAGCTGGGCAGTATTGAGACTGGACAGGTGGCCAATCCTGTGCTTGGACAACTGGCCAATGTGGTGGGCAGTCGGACGTCTGGCTGCCTTGATCCTGCCTCAATGAACCCTCAACTGGCAAACAGTTTCTCTGTCTCGTCCTGCAGCAGAACCCAGAAACTGTAGATCCCCAGCAGGGTCCCGATCGGGATCATAAACAGGTCAAAAAGGGCCAGGATCAGCACCAGATACCTCGCCCAGGACCACCTCTTGAGCAGGCCAATCCCGCCGATGATCCCCGGGAGTGACAGCACGGCGAGGAAGCCTGCGATCACCGTGCCGACAAGTCCGGTGATTCGTATGGCCTCCGGATCTCCTGAGATTAGGCCACCTCCGACGACGAGCAGGAATACCAGCCCACCGATCAGCAGTCCTATCGCCGCGTAGGCAATTCGCACCCACCCCAGTATGTTGACCTGTTGCTCCATGTTCTCCATCTAGCATCCTCCTCTCGTGATAAGATAGTGATTTGCTGTTTCGACAGCCTGTTGATGGGCAGAGACGACATCGACTTGCCAGCACGCTCGAATGCAAGCCCCCATGCCTCAACTGTACTATGTGGCTCGGAGCGCCCAGGGTGCGCATCGTGCCTCAGCTTGCCGTGGCACGGGGCCCGCTGGACACCTACTCGCGGCCCATCTCCGACGGGCGCTGGATACGCACCGGAGGAAGATCCCACTGACGCAAGAACCTCCGAGGCATCCCACACCACCTCGCAGATGCTGGAATTCGCTGCTGGCCAGGTAGTTGCGTGC
>JBFEPU010000359.1:0-2694 GCA_041549915.1 Anaerolineae bacterium
GAATGGCAGGTTTGTGGAAGCCAGTTGGGATGAGGCGCTGGGGTTTGTCGCGGACAAACTTGCCGAGGTTAAGAACACATACGGCGGAGACGCCATTGGTGTCCTGTCGTCTGCCAAATGCACCAACGAGGAGAACTATCTGCTGCAAAAGCTTGCGAGGGCGGTGCTTGAGACAAACAATGTCGACCACTGTGCGCGCCTTTGACATTCCGCCACGGTGACCGGTCTGGTCACCGCGTTCGGGTCAGGTGCCATGACCAACTCGATGGACGACATCGCCGATGATGCTGAGATCTACTTTGTGATCGGCTCCAACACGACGGAGCAGCATCCTGTCCTGGGAATGCGCATCCGCCAAGCTGTACGGCAGCGTGGAGCACAGCTCATAGTCGCTGACCCGCGCAGAATACCGTTGGCCAAGTCTGCCACTCTACATCTGCGGCATACGCCTGGCAGCGATATCGCGTTGCTGAACGGCATCATGAACGTCCTGATCACGGAGAATCTCTTCGACAAGGACTTTGTGGCGGCTCGCACTGAGGGTTTTGAAGAGTTGGCAGCGGCAGTGGCGGAGTACACTCCGGAACGGGCTGAGGAGATCACTGGCGTGCCCGCGGATGACATCAGACTGGCTGCACGGATGCTGGCCAGGCACAAGCCTGGTGCACTGCTCTACGCGATGGGCATCACCCAGCACACTACCGGACATCAGAACGTGCTCTCGTGCGCCAACCTGCAGATGTTGCTGGGTAACATGGGCGTTCCTGGCGGTGGGGTGAATCCGCTCCGCGGGCAGAACAACGTGCAGGGCGCCTGTGACACGGCCTGCCTGCCCAACTTCTACCCGGGGTATCAAAAAGTCGTAGACGAGGACACGCAAGCCAAGTTCCAGAATGCGTGGGGTCGCACTGGGTCAAACGAGATTGGCCTGACTGTGGTCGAGATGCTTAACGCTGCTGAGGCGGGTGACCTCAAGGCTATGTTCATCCTGGGCGAGAATCCGATGATGACTGACCCTGATGTCAACCATGTCCGCAAGTGCCTGCAGAGCCTGGACTTGCTGGTCGTTCAGGAGATCTTCATGAGCGAGACGGCCGAACTGGCTGACGTCATACTTCCAGGAGTGAGTTTCGCCGAAAAAGACGGAACCTTCACCAACACCGAGCGGCGAGTGCAGCGGGTCCGCAAGGCCATCGAGCCGCGTGGCAGTGCGCGCCCTGATTGGGAGATCATCAGCGATCTTGCCCAGCGCCTGCAGGCGCGGCTGGGTCTGGACACTGGTGACGCAGAGTTCGGTGCCTGGGACTATGGCAGCCCAGCGGACGTGATAGCCGAAATGAACGCGCTGGTGCCTATTTACGGCGGCATAAGTTACGATCGCATTGAAGAAGCCGGGCTGCAGTGGCCTTGTCCAGCTTCGGAACACCCTGGCACGCCGATCCTGCATGTGGGCAAGTTCTCACGCGGCCTTGGCAAGTTCAGCGCTGTGGACTGGCAACCCGCCAAAGAGATGCCTGACGACGAGTATCCATTGCTGCTTACCACCGGGCGCGTGCTGTACCACTGGCACGGTGGAACAATGACACGCCACTCAGCCGGCTTGGACGCAATCTACCCAGAGGCGCTGGTCGAGATCAATCCCGAAGACGCAGCAAGGTTGGGCATTCGGGACGGCGACATGGTCAAGGTCACGTCGCGCCGGGGCCAGGTGATCGCCAGGGCTGAGGTCGTCGATCGGCCCGACGCGGGTGTGGTCTTTATGACCTTCCACTTCCGCGAAGCTGCTGCGAACCTGCTGACCATCGCTGCTTTGGATCCAGTGGCCAAGATTCCGGAGTACAAGGTCGCAGCAGTGCGCGTAGAACCAGTGTCTGCGGAGGCAAGTCCAGCTTAGGACCTGGGAAGCGGTCCGGCAGGTCAGTACTGCAATCGGACCCCGCGAACGCTGGGGGCGTCCGACCCGCTCGAACACCAAGCTACCCGGTGAGTGACCACGGAGCTTTGGACAGACGTGTGGGCCCCGGGCCACACGTCTGTACTATGTTAGAACAATTGGGCAAGGCGCGCTGCGATGTTATAATCTGAACGCGCGCTGATGGACGGCGGGAAGAGGAGTGCCCAAGAACGGAGCAAGGGAGAGTACGGCTGATCCCATGATGCTTACGCAGCACAAAGCCATACGAGTGAACGGGCAGGCAATAAGCCAGGTCAGGGACACCATCTGCACTGAAGCCGTCTTTCGTCTCTATCTGAACGACGAGTTCTTGACGGAGCTGGTGGCGAGTCCTGAGCAACTGGAGGAGCTTGGAGCAGGCTTTGTCGTGTGCGAGGGCTTGGCTGAGCAAGTCGATGCCGTGAGCGTGGCCGGCAACGAGATTCAGGTTTGTGCAAGAGACACCGGTGACATCCAATGGGAGCTGAGGTCCTGTGCGAGTGCCGGGCTCAGGAGAGCGCCAAGAAGAGTGGAGTCGTCCCTCACCATCGAACCACAGGCTGTGCGCCGTATTCGTCAGGCAATTGAGTCGGAAGCCTGGAGAAAGACGGGTGGTTTGCACTGCTCAATGCTCTTTATGAGCAATCAACCGATTGTCAGAAGCAACGACGTGGGCAGGCACAACACGATCGACAAAGTGGTCGGCTATGCCCTTTTGAACGATCTGGACCTCGGCGCTTGCGTCCTTGGTTGCAGTGGCC
>JBFEPU010000360.1:0-2688 GCA_041549915.1 Anaerolineae bacterium
CAATACTATCATAGGATCAGGAAACAACAGCTCATACAGAGGCAGGCAATACATGACATCGGGCACAAAGAAGAGTTTCAGCCGGCATGAGGTTGCTTGTGAGGCTCGGAAGAGCTATCAAGTTCACCGGACGTGCTCCGTCACGGATTGGGACCCTCACGAAAGTCGTAGATGAAAAGACCCACCACAAAAGGAGTTCGCCTCATCACGGGGGAGCCCAGCGACCGACGGCAGACGTGCTGAACAGGTGAAAACTCGCCACTATTCTATCACTGTTCGCGGAAAAGTCAAATGACGCGCCATTGCCGTCCGTGCTGTCTGTCAGCGTCGGACAGCTTGCGACAGCTCACTTCGAGCCATCGACCGATCCGCAAACGAACCCGGAGGACTGGGACAGCGCAAGCGGTGCGGTCAGGAACTTGGGACACCGAGGTTTGGTCGCACGCGTTCCTGACGATACCTTTGACGGAACGCTGGTCGAACGGGACCCCAGGCACTGGGGCCAGGTCGCCAGAGGCCAAAGGGGACACGAGCAGCCCGGTCCGCTACGAACCGCGCTGAGTCAGAGGCTTGCCAGGTAGAAGGACGATACAGAAACCCGGCTCCAGTAAACAACCGGGTCTCTGTCTTCACCATGCCCGCGAGAGGACTCGAACCTCCACGCCCAAAGGGCACAGGCCCTCAACCTGCCGTGTATACCAATTCCACCACGCGGGCAACTACAACTCCATTATAGTCTGGATGCTGGGACTTGTCAACTAGCAACTCGCCACGAGGCTATGCGTATAGGATGTAGATAGGAATGAGAGGTAGAAAGGACTCGAGAATGACAAACAGAGACAACCCAGAGCCGTCAGAAGGCACAACAGAAGCCACTGGGCCGGGCCTGAGCGACACACGTCGCACACGTGCAGAACACCTGACGGAAGAGGAGATGAACGCGGCGGCGCTGGCCCATGGCAGCGTGCTGCTGGGATTCATCACCGGAGGCCTCGCAGGAGTGGCCACGGCGTTCGTCCTTTGGCTGATCTACAAGGACAAGTCCAGGTACGTGGCTTTCCACGCCCTGCAGGCCATCGCCTTCCAGCTGCTGCTCACAGTTGCCACGGTGGTGGTTGGCCTGGCTATCGTGCTCAGCGCGCTGACCATCTGTCTGATCCCCCTGGCTCTCATCCTGCTGCTTGGAGTGATTGCTCTGCCTTTTGCTCAGCTGCTCTACGGCCTCTATGCTGCCTACGAGACCTACTACGGCGCTGACTTTGTGTACTGGCAAGTGGGCGACTTTATAAGGCGACAGGTGACAACCGCCAATTGATAGCGGTACCGGGGCACGCGTCGGTCGCAGCCTGGCACAGGTCAACGAAGACGTGCCGAGACCGAATTGGGCTGCGGGGCCCAGCGTCAGAAGACGCCTGCACCCTAGCTAGTTGACATGAGCCACCTCCGGACCATGTCCAAGCCATAGTGCAGAGCACGTTGAACGGCGTAGCCGGAGTATCCGCGCGACAGCCCCTGACTCAGGTGCACATCGTCCGGGGCGGCCAGCGCCATATAGGCGCGGGATCCCTCCTCAAGGCCCTCTAGCATCGCAAGCGCCAGGTCGGCATGGTCTGCCTTGCGCAAGGCAGCGGCAACCGCGCGTGCTGCCTGCTCATCAACCACAGAACAGCGAATCCCAACCTCCCTGGCCATGTCAAGTCCGTCGAGAGCGACGCGCACAGTGCCTACAACCTGGCGCCCGCCCTCCACCTCCAGCAGGCGACGCCCGACTAGCCCGCCCGTATTCGTCTCCCCCAGTGCCAGTGTCAGGCCTCTCCGCTGCAGGTCGCCAACCACCACGCCCGGCAGGGTCTGGCCATCAACACCGTACACCGCCGATCCAAGCCGCTCGCGCACCTGAACCTCCATGGCATCCAGCAGTTTGAGGGCTGCTGCACGCGTTGTCGACTTGGCCGTGATGCGAACGTCCGTCTGTCCAGGGTGTGCGCGCGTGCCCACTGTCGGGTTCTCACATTGCATCAGGTCCGAAATCGCCTGGCCAACCGTACTCTCACCGATGCCGACGGTATGCACCAGCCGACCCAAGATCACAGCTGTCTCGCCCATCTTTGCAGTCACATACGGCAGGACGCGCTCCTGCAGCAGGTGGCGCATCTCGTGCGGGACGCCAGGAAGGGAGACAATCGCGCCTCCATCGCACTCGACGATGAACGCCGGCGCAGTGCCCAACGGGTTTTCGAGTATGATCGCACCGTCCGGTACGTAGGCCTGCTGTCGATTGTTGTCCGTCATCGTATACCCGTGGCGACGGAAAAAGGCTTCGATCTGAGCGAGCAGGTCGGCAGGACAGACCAGCTCACGCCCCGTCGCACGTGCTACAGCCTGCCGGGTCACGTCGTCGACGGTAGGGCCCAGCCCCCCAGTGGTGATGACCACATCGGAACGCGCCAGGGCATCCCGCAGCGCCCCGACGATTCGCTCCTCGTTGTCGCCCACCGTGCTGGTGAAAAAGTGATCGACGCCGATCATCGCCAGCTCCCGGGCAATGTGCGCCGCATTGGAATCTACGATCTCGCCCAGCAGCAACTCGGTACCGATGGTGACGATTTCTGCAATCAAGTCCTCACCTCCCAGCCGTTCTCGCCCCAAGAAGAAAGCCAAGGATCAGCGATCCCTGGCTACAGCCCC
>JBFEPU010000361.1:0-2688 GCA_041549915.1 Anaerolineae bacterium
GTTCGTCCCACCTCATCAGCACGCGATACGTGTTGCCAGCGCCCTTCCTCCGCGGTCTCCTGACCCTTGTTGCCCTGCCACGCAAAAGACACTCCTGTTGATAGCATTCACCAATAGCAGGCATCGACCTTTGCGTCCCAAGCGCTGATTGCGTTCTGCCGAGGTCGGTTCAGTTGCGCTGGGCTACGTCAGCGGCAACAGATCGCGGAACAAGTCGGAGAGCAGGCGTACGGTCGCCTGGGGACGCAATCCTATCCACAGGCACAGCAGCAGGAGACACAGAACGAGGACAACCGGCAGATCGTGAAGTGGCTCCGACGACGGCGCTGCTTCTGCGTGCCACAGTGACCAGCCCGTGCGCACCAGCCCCAGCACAATGCCAGCTGTTGCCGACAGCCAGGCCAGCAGTAGATATCGGTTCTCCGGTTGCAGCGCTGCGTAGATCTGCCGGCGGGCGGAGAATCCACCAAGTGGCGGCAGGCCAGCCATGGCCAGGATACCTACGGCGAGGCCAACCCACACGATCGCACTTCGCCAGCGGTAGGAGCTCGCATTCGATTCGGCGTCTCTCGCAAAAGCGCTGCCCGTGGCAGCTAGGGCAGAGCTTGCCAACAGCACTGCTGCAGATCTGCTGAGCAACAAGAAGAGCCCTCCCGCCACGCCATCCACTGAGCCTGCGCTGATTCCCTGCACGGCAATCCCCAGTTCGCTCACCGCGGCACAGGCCAATACAGCAGACAAGTTCGATTGCGCAAACGCCAAGCTGCCGCTGAACACAGCGGTCCCCAGGCCCGCGATACTCAGAACACCTGCCACATCCTGTGTGTACAACATGGGGTACTGCCGCCACAGTGCCAGCAGCAGGTACACAATCACCCAGTCCTTTACGGTCCACAGGAATGCGGATGTCACGGACAGCTGGTCTCTGCTCCATAGACGGGTCGTGCCATCGAAAGGAAAGAGAGTCCACCACATGATGGCTGGGGGCACGACCAGCCATGCGCTGAGCTCCGTGAGGCCAGGCTGCTCAGGCGTAGGAGCTCCGCGCTGCAGCATCGTTATTGCTACCGGAATGCACAGTATGGGCAGCGCGACCCAGATGAGGAAACGGGTGGCGCCGCGCACTGCACCTCGGGATGATGGTAGCGTGCCCAGCGGCAATACCAGCAGGGCTGCTGGCAGCAGCATGAAGGACAGCAAAGCCGAGCGCAGCACAACCGCCGCGCTCAGCAAACCGCAACTGGCAAGGACCGGTGGTGAGAACCACTCGGCCTGTTCAGCGACTACAGCAACGGCGATGATAATCGCCGTCGCGACGTACAGGAGAGCCAACAGCGACTGACCCGCCTGGTCAAGCATCCACTGCTGCCCCAGGAACAATATGCTGTTGTCGAGCGGCATCAGCGGAGCAAGCCTTGCGCAAGCCAGGGTCGTTACCAGAGCTAGGGCTGCAGTGTACAAGCGCAGCCTGCGGGGCAGCAAGAACGCCACGGCCGAGCCTGCCAGTGGCAAGGCGGTCAACCAGTACACTCTCACGTCGCGCCCCCTCCTGCCTTGGCCCTGAGGGCTGCCACCTCCGCGCTGTGCAGATGCGAGGCGCTGAGCGCCACCAGCACGTCGCACGCGCTCCACAGTCCCCAAACGAGCAAGTTGGGTTGCCAGAGGGCATACAGGACACGGCAGGCGTCGGAGAAGGTCAGGATGCCCAACCCTATTCTCCCAGCATTGTTAGCCAGCAACAGGACGAGAAATCCATTGACCGCAAGCAGGATGGCCGGAAAAGCAACCACCACAGGGAGCAGATCAGCGACCCAGCTGTTCAGCGCGCCATAGGTCACGAGCTGCCCCAAGGCCGCAGCCAGTGCACCGAAGGGAAGGCTGATCCGGGCAGCACCGCGTCCGTCTGCAAGCGCTTTTCCCCGCGCCGCGAGGAACAAGCGCAGTTCTGTCACAACATAGATCACAGCGATGGCCGTAGATGCGATGACGCTGGTGGTCCCCAGGGATACTGGAATGGCAGACCACAGCAGAGCAAGCGCCATGAGGCGCTGCGCAAGAAAAGCCAGGATAGCGGGACGATCATCCGGAAGCAGGATCAGCAGGAAGCCACAAACCGCCAGGCCAATGAGAAGCTGGGGAGCGCGATAGGAAGAAAAGAACTCGAGCTGTTGGAACAGCTCCCGCAACAGTGTCGGCAGCATCCAGGGGACTCCCTTCCAGCGCATTGTAGCGAAAACGGGTGAGCGGCGCAAAAGCACATTGCACCGTCCGTGGGATAAACTTGCTTGGCCACACAGCCGCTGTCCATCATGGTCGCTTGGCCATCAACTGCAGATGAGCTAGAATCACGGCAGGGTGACGCGCAGAGCACCCTTGGCGCACATGCAGGAGTAGACTTGTGACTCGAGATACCGTTACCATCGTCTCAGGCTTGCCCCGTTCCGGCACTTCGATGATGATGAGCATGCTCCAGGCTGGTGGGATGCCTATTCTGGCCGACAACGTGAGAGAGGCTGACGACGATAACCCCAAAGGCTACTACGAGTTCCAGCGGGTGAAGCAAATCGAGCAGGACTGCTCCTGGTTGGAGGATGCCAAGGGAAGAGCGGTGAAGATGATCTCTGCGCTTCTGCAGCACTTGCCTCCAGCGTACACCTATCGGGTGATCTTCATGCAGCGAAGGATAGA
>JBFEPU010000362.1:0-2684 GCA_041549915.1 Anaerolineae bacterium
AGGCGATATATGTCAGTTCGGCTGTCGAACAGATCTACGGCCGCACCCGTAAGAGTTTCTACCAGCAGCCAGCGCTGTGGCTGGATGTCATCCACCCCGAAGACCGCGAAAGGGTAGCGGCCTTCCGGCGCCAGCAGCCCGCCCAGGACGCCGAGCACGAATACCGCATCGTACGGCCGGACGGCCAGGTTCGCTGGATAAGAAACGTTGCTTCTCCGGTCCGCAACAAAGCCGGCGATCTCGTGTCCCTGACCGGCTTTCTGGAGGATATCACCGCGCGCAAGGAGGCGGAGCAAGCATCGCAGATCAGTGAGGAGTACTTTCGGGCGCTGATCGAAGATGCGTCGGACGTTGTGGTCACCCTCGATAGCGATGGAGTCCTGCGCTACGTCAGCCCCTCGGTTCAAAAGCGCTGGGGATACGCTCCGACAGCCCTGGTGGGCACAAATGCCGCACAGTACTGTCACCCGGATGACAGGCTGCAGCTGGCGGATGCTCTCGATCGCGTACGGCAGCGTCCAGGTGCCAGCACCTCCGTCGAGTTGCGCTTTCGCGATGCGGAGGGTTCCTGGCGGATTCTGAGGGGCGAGGCCAGGAATCTTATGCACAACCCGGCAGTTGGGGGCATCGTGGTCAATGTTGCCGACATCACCGATCAACGCCGAACAGAGGCTCAGCTCGCCCAGGCCGACAAACTGGCCTCGCTTGGCGTCCTGGCCGGGGGAATCGCTCACCAGCTGCGCAATCCTCTGAGCATTATCTCCGCGTGGGCGCAGCTGCTGCTGGACCATCCAGACGACGCCGAGCTCCCTGGCCGGGCTGTGAGGAGTATCGGTACTGCTGTCCAGCGTGCCTCTGGCGTCATTGAGGGTCTGCTGCGCTTTGCGTCTCCGACGGCACCACAAGTGAGTGAAATCCATATCGAGTCGGTGCTGGAAGAGACTCTTCAGCTTTCGGCGGCCCACATCGGCGCGCAAGGGGTCACTCTGGAGAAGGAATGGCAATCTGACCTGCCAACCGTCGAGGGCGACGCGCTGCTCCTGCAGCAGCTGTTCACGAATCTGATTCTCAACGCCTGCAACGCCATGCCGGGTGGAGGGACGCTCGAGATTGCCGTCGAGCAGAGCAAGGACAGCGGCGTAGAGATCCGTTTCCGAGACAACGGCCAGGGCATCGCCCCGCAGCACTTGGACAGGATCTTCGATCCGTTCTTCACCACCATGCCGCCGCGGGAGGGCACCGGCCTCGGGCTGTCCATCTGCCATAAGATCGTCGAACAGCACAATGGCCGGATCGAGGTGCAGAGCGAAGCGGGTCAGGGCACTACTTTCAAGGTCTTTCTGCCGGGCAGCCGGGTCAGCAGCTCACCAATCGCTGTGCCGAGGCTATCCGCAGAGCACAGCGCAGAGTGAGGCTGGAGGAACGAGCATGCAGGGACCGCAACAGTGCATTCTTGTGGCAGATGATGAGCTGGACCTGACCTCGGCGGTGAGCTACAGCCTTTCGCATGAGGGCTACAAAGTGCTGGTGGCATCCGACGGTGTGGAGGCCCTGTCCCTTGCTCGCCGGGAGCATCCCGATTTGATCATCTTGGACATTTTGATGCCTGGCCTGAACGGGCTGGAGGTCTGTCGCCGATTGCGCCGTGACCCCGGCATGGCTGCGCTGCCTGTGCTTTTCCTGACGGTGCGCAGCGACATCGAGGATCAGCTTGCCGGCTGGGAAGAGGGCTGCGATGACTACCTGGTCAAGCCCTTCGACATGCGCGAACTGCAAGCCCGTGTCCGGGCGCTGCTGCGCCGCAACGCTGCCGCCACGCTGGCAGCTTCGAGACAGGAGGGCGGCCGCGCTGTGCTGGCGGTGGGCTCTCTCACGCTGGATGAGAACACCCACCAGGCAACCGTCGGCGACAGGAGCGTACAGCTGACTCCCACCGAGTTTCGGCTCTTCCACCATTTGATGCGCCATCCGAATCGTGTCTTCTCCAGCCACAGGCTGCTGCGCGACGTCTGGGGCTATGATGAGGAAGCGGCCACCCTGGGCCTGGTGCGCTGGCACATCAGGAATCTGCGCGCCAAGATCGAACCGGACCCGAGCCATCCGGTCTACATCCGCACATCGCCGCGCCACGGCTACATCTTGACCGATGGCACATAGCGTGTAAACCGCCATTGCGCGGTTGAAGCTCGTGAGGCTCCCTTGGCTGCCCCCTGGTTCTCATAGCGCCCTGCTGTGCTCCGCTTTGTCCATCCCCTAACGCAACCCTAACGCCACGCTAACGCCACGCTAACGCGATTTTCATCTGTTCTTCATAAAGCGGTGCAATAATACGACCGCATGTTCCCTGCCGTGGAATGCTTTCATGCTGGGCGGGCGACGTCGTAGCTCACTGACCGGCGTCCAAAGACGCCCCCGCCTTCACTGCCGCGCACCACCGAAGCCAGTGTTGGGTGGCAGCACTGCGAGCAGAACGACATAGTGATAGGCCAGCAGTTGGCACCACGAAGCAGTGGACGTGTTGGCGGTGCAACCTCAGCCCCTCCGCTGCCTGGTGGATGGGCTGCTTGCTTGTTGGCCGCAAGCGTACCGTGTACCACACGACAGCCAGGAAAGGAGTGATGCGTATCGCGCCAATCGACTGTGAGCAGAGGTGGCTTTGACATTCCGCGTAGCTTTTGGCCGGG
>JBFEPU010000363.1:0-2680 GCA_041549915.1 Anaerolineae bacterium
ACAGGACTGGCAATGAGCACAACACCCCCTGTCCCTGTTGAGACGCGAGTGCCCGATGAGCCCTGCTGGTCGAGCACTCCTGCCGCAGGCCGCGCTGGGGCCCGCCAATTCGGGTGCGATGGAAAGAGCATTTGAGCAGATTAGCACAGGAGCACACTAGGAGGCAAACGATGAAAAGGCAGCGAATTCTCATGCTCAGCGGTGCGTTGGTTCTGGGACTCTTGCTGGTACTGGCGGTGGGCATCAGCCTGGCCCAGGAGCCGGGACAGATGGACGGGGAAGCCAGCGCCGCAGAGATAGCGCCTGGGGCAATCTCCATCCAGGGACGGTTGACGGATGCCAGCGGCAATCCCCTGAATGGCACATACGATGTGACCTTCCGTCTCTACGAGCAAAGCTCAGGAGGCTCACCCCTGTGCTCAGACACAAACTCGGTCCAGGTCGCAGATGGACTGTTCAGTACCTACATCGATCACTGCTACAATGACCTTCGCGGACAGAAGGTCTGGCTGGGGATCGAGGTGGGGAGCGATGGCGAGATGACGCCGCGGCAGGTCATCTACTCCGTTCCCTACGCCCTGGGCCTGCGGCCGGGGGCGGTCATCAGCGGTACCACAAGTGGCCGGGTCCTCTACGTCAGAAACTATGGCAGCGGTCAGGGATTGCTTGGCTACAGCAAGAACCACGATGGTGTGTATGGCTGGAGCGATGCCAGTAATCACGCCGGTGTCTCTGGCGAGAACACCGGGGGAGGCATCGGTGTGTATGGCTGGAGCAACGGCGGCCCGGCCATCAAGGCCGCTGGGCGGATTGAGAGCACGGCAAACTCCTATCTGTGGATCAGCGGCAATGGGGTGCGCCCGTACCGCCAGAGTGACAGCACAATCATAGACATGGACAGCAAGGGTGGGGCCTTTGTCAGGCGTGGCGCGGATGCTGGACGCAAGAACGTCATGCTGCCCATCACGGTGGTAGCTCCTTTGTACGGGCAGGACGTGACGATCTCCGATCTGGACATCTACTGGAAGGGCGAAACCGAATTCGATGGCGTCACCGCCGTCATCTTGCGTCGGCAAACGGGGGTGGGCCAATATGCTAGCATTGTCTTCGACGTCGGTGGCGCTGGCTACGCCTGTGAGAGCTCTGCCCATCCGCAGGGTTGCACGGTGCACTATGATACGACGACCAACAATGTTTTGACCGCGGACTCTGGCATACTCTACCTGACACTGGAACTGGCGTTCAACTCCAGCACGAGCTGGGTCGAGATCGGTGGGGTGCGGCTGACGCTGGAACACGACTAGGACGGAGGCGGGTGATGAAACAGAGAACGATTCTCCTTGCTTTGGTCGCCCTACTCGCGCTGACCGGGGTCACCGTGGCGATGGACTCTGACGGATACCGGCTGTACTGGTTCACGCCGCTGACCGGTAGTGGCGGGGGGGCGGCCAGTTCCACTCACTATGCCGCCAACCTCACCGTCGGCCAGTCGGCCATCGGTGCATCCTCAAGCACGAACTATGGCGGCTGCCTGGGCTATTGGTGCGAGACAGCCGTGGCCGTGGCACACAGAGTCTACTTGCCGCTCTTGCTGCGGGACTACCGCGATGTGCCCTAGAGCACTGAGAGAACACAATACTGAGGAGAGTGATGGAGTTCCTCGAACTCAAGAACATCTCTGAGCGCTATCTGGAGCTGGTGAACCCAACCACTCCGGAGAAGATCCTGGGTGCAGGTCGCATTGCCGGGATGAGAGAGGGTGGCCGCGTGATCGACTTTGGGTGCGGCTACGGCGAGGCCTTGATTCTGTGGGCCAGGGAGTTCGGCATCTCTGGCGTGGGAATCGACATCCGCCCTGCCGCCTGCGAGCGGGCGCGCAAGAAGATCACGGCAGAGGGCCTGGGTGACCGGATCGAGGTTGTGTGCGGCCGTGGTGCGGAGTTCCCCCGTGAAGCGCACAGCTATGACGTGGCCTCTTGCATTGGAGCTACCTTCGTTTGGAAGGGCGGGTTCCAAGAGGCAGTGCGAGCCATGCGAGGGGCAATCAAACCTCGTGGACGGCTCATCGTTGGAGAGGCGCATTGGCTGCGATCTGGGGTGCCGCCAGAGTATGCGCAGCGTGAGCCGTCCGTACAAACTGAGTACGAGTTGTTGCAGATTGCGCGTGAAGAGCGGTTCGAGCTCGTTTACGTTCTCCACTCCAGCCGCGATGGGTGGGATCACTACGAATCCGAGAACTGGCGTGGACTATCGGACTGGCTTGACGAGAATCCAGCGCATCCTGCGCGAGCGGATGTGCTCCGGCACTTGCACGAAAGCCAGGAGGAGTACGTGCGCTATGGACGCGAGTATCTCGGTTGGGCGTTGTATGTGTTGAAGCCAGTGGCCTAGACAGAGTGCGCAACTGAGGCGCATGGGAAGTGCTTCTCGCCGACTCGCTGCCCCGGGCTTGGCTCGCCGGCGGCCAAGTACCTATTCGAAGACTCAGATGAGGCGGCTCCCACGCGCGGCCCGCGGTTTTCGGAGAGGTGCCAAAGCGCGGACGACCTGGCTGCGTAGCACCTCGCCGCCAGGTCGCTCCCTGCCCTCCACCCGTGGGAACCTGCACATAGGCGCATGGAACAGGGTCAAAGGAAAGGGGCTGAGCTTCTGGAGAAGGGGAATCGGGGCATGGCGCGTC
>JBFEPU010000364.1:0-2679 GCA_041549915.1 Anaerolineae bacterium
AGCAGGTATGGTAACCAAGGCTGCCAACGCAGGCATTCCGATCATTGTGTCAAAAGCTGCCACGACGGACAGAGGCATCCTGACAGCGGAGCAGACCGGCGTCACCCTCATCTGCTTCGCAAGAGATGACCGCTTCACAATCTACACACACCCCCATCGAGTGCGCGGGATTGTGACAGAAACAGCGTGATGGGCAGCCGCGCTCGTGAAGACGCCCGGGCAGCCAAAGATGGCTCCGTGCCAGAGGCCAGCGCCATCATCCTGGCCGGTGGAAAGAGCCGGCGCCTGGCGCTCGACAAGGCGCTACTGGTGTTGAACGGCGAGTGGCTGCTGGCCCGCATCGTGAGCACGCTAGCCACGCTTAGCGACGATCTGCTTGTGGTTGCGAATGACGCACAGCATTTGGAGCAACTCGCGGCTCGCATCGTGCCGGATGTGTATCCGGGCACAGGACCGCTGGGCGGCATCTATGCGGGTCTGGGGGCGATGCGATACGACCGCGGTCTGGTGGTTGCCTGCGATATGCCATTGCTGAATCTGGGGCTGCTGCGCTACCTGATTCAACTGAGCTGGGAGTCTGATGTCGTCCTCCCCCGCATCGGTGAAAAGACAGAGCCGCTGCACGCCGTCTACACCAAGACCTGCCTGCGCCCGATTGAGGATTCCCTGAAACGGGGAGAACGGCGCATTGTTGCCTTTTTCCCCGAGGTGCGCGTCCGCTACGTGGAGCAAGAGGAAGTTGAAGTCTTCGACCCACAACACCTGTCCTTCTTCAACATCAACACAATGGAGGAGCTGGCCTTGGCGCGCCGGCTCAGTGCCCAAGGGGACTCGGATTGAAGAAAGCACGACTTTGCGCTATAATTAGGAGCAAGTCTGTCCGAATAATCGGCCAATGCACGAACTGTCTATCACTCAAAACATCCTGAACATTGTGGTTGAGCACGCCCAGCGAGCCGAGGCCCAGCGCGTCAGGGCCATCAACCTGGTGGTGGGAGACCTCACTGGGTTTGTGGATGACTCTATTCAGTTCTATTTTGACATGCTGAGCCCGGACACGCTCGCCGAGGGAGCGCGGCTCAACATCGAGCGCGTCCCGGCAAAGGTCTGTTGCCGATCCTGCGGTGAGCAGTTCAGTCCTCAGGACTATAGCTGGGCCTGCCCAAGCTGCTCAGCAATCGGCGGCGATATCCTCTCGGGACGCGAGTTCCGGGTGGAGAGCATAGAAGTCGAATAGAGGCCCTTCCTTGTGACCAGTAGCCAATCAAAGAGGAACAGCCAATTGAAGGTCTCGGTGGTCAAAGACATCCTCAGCGCAAACGACCAACTGGCCTTGCAGAACAAGCAACTGCTCGACGATGCAGGCGTGTGCGTTCTCAATCTGATGGCTTCTCCTGGCAGTGGAAAGACGAGTTTGATCCTGCGCACTATCGATGCGCTGCGCGACCGTCTGCGCATCGGTGTCATTGAGGGCGATATCGCGTCCACCGTTGACTCCGATCGGGTCGCGGCCAAGTCGGTCCCTGTGGTCCAGATCAACACCGGCGGACAGTGCCACTTGGACGCACCAATGGTCCAGCGAGGGCTGGCTCAACTGCCGCTCACTGAGCTTGACGTGCTCCTGATCGAGAACGTCGGCAATCTGGTCTGCCCTGTTGACTTTAGACTGGGTGAAGACTTGAATGTCGTGATAGCCAGCGTCCCCGAAGGGGACGATAAGCCATACAAGTACCCGGGCATCTTCGTCGCTGTGGATGCAGTGGTTATCAACAAAGTAGATCTGATGCCGTATTTGCGCTTTGATATGACGGCCTTCCGCGAACTGATCACGGGCATGAATCCAGATGTGACCATCTTCGAGGTCTCTTGCGAGACAGGGCAGGGCATTGACAACTGGGCAGAATGGGTAGCAAAGCAAAGGTCAGCAAAACTCGACAAGTAGTTCTGGACACGCCAGATCCGCAAGCCGCAAGCTACATTGAATTGACTGGGGTGGTGCAGGGCGTTGGATTCCGACCCTTTGTGTACAACCTCGCCTTGGAGCACGAACTGCGAGGCTGGGTCCGCAACACCTCAGCGGGAGTTCAGATCGAGCTGGAAGGCGTCCCCAGTGCAGTGCAGGCCTTTGCGCGCGACCTGGTGGCCAAGGCACCACCACTGGCACGTATCGAGAGTGTCTCCGTGCGCGACATTGCGCCCAACGGCGTCGGCGGCTTTGCCATCCTGCAAAGCCAGCCACAGGCGGGTGCGTACCAGCTGGTGTCACCAGATATCGCAACGTGTGACGACTGCCTGCGCGAGTTGTTTGACCCACAGGACAGGCGCGATCGATATCCGTTCATCAACTGCACCAACTGCGGCCCACGGTTCACAATCATCAAAGACATCCCGTATGATCGCCCCAAGACAACGATGCACAAGTTCCCCATGTGCCCGGATTGCCAGGCAGAATACGACGATCCGACAGATCGCCGCTTTCACGCGCAGCCGAACGCCTGCCCGGTATGCGGTCCGCACCTGCGCCTTGTGGAGCAGGCGCGACCCGAGGCTGAGACCGTGGGCGATCCAGCAGCCATCGAAAGGGCAAGCGCTCTGCTCAAGCGGGGAGCCACCGTCGCTGTGAAGGGCCTCGGCGGCTTCCAGCTGGCCTGCGACGCAACAAGCCTGCAGGCGGTCCAG
>JBFEPU010000365.1:0-2670 GCA_041549915.1 Anaerolineae bacterium
CCCTGGTGGCGGGGGAGGAGAAGATTGGCGTTCTGGAGGTATTGAACAAGGCGGGCGGGGATGGCTTCACCAACGAAGAGCACCTCTCGCTGGTGTCGATCGCCGAGGAGCTCGCCTTTGCGATCCGCAACGCCACGGTGTTCGAGTACGTCGTCAAAACCAACTGCAAGCAGCGCCAGGGGCAGATGTCGTGCAAGGGGTGCCAGAGGCCACTGGGTTCGTGGACGCCGTGTGTCAAGTATCGTGAGGTTGGCATCTGAGCAGAAGCCCACTGGATGCGGTTTGCCTGCGCTGGAGGTCCGCCTGCCAGGCTCTGGCAAAGGCTGTTTCACCTGAGCCATCAGCAGCAGCGTTCCGCAGCGCTGGATGTCAAGCTCTGGTCTGTCCGACGCCAGACACCCATGGACAAAGCACGCCGGGCAACTCACGCTGCGATGGGTGAGACAAGACGTTCGAAGGAGAAGTGAGTGAATGCCACGTGACGAGCTCTTCGGCTCTATCTACGGAAGGGGCTCGCTGATCTTCCAGCAACCCCACCTGGGGGACACTACTATGTACATCATCCAGTCTGGGGGTGTGGAGATCTCGCACAAACAGGGCGGACCTGAAACCGTCCTGGCGATGCTCGAGCGGGCACTGTGACCGAGGTGAAGCATGTCTGTGTCGACACGTCGAGATCCTTTGCCCGGCCCAGGATGACATAATGTTGGATCGTCGAACGACTTTGGAAAAGCCCCATCTATTGCGCGAACGGGCGTAGCGAATGGAGACTGCAAGCGTCTACATTCCGATGGACCGGCGTCAGGCGCTGGCCTCCGGTACAGCGATTCCAGAGCGCACGCAGGGCGCAGCACTGTTTGCCGACATCTCGGGCTTTACGCCGCTGACAGAGGCGCTGGCCCTGGAGCTGGGCCCCAAACGGGGTGCGGATGAGCTCACCCACCACCTGAATGTTGTCTACAATGCGCTGATTTCGGAGCTGCACCGCTACGGCGGCAGCGTGGTCAACTTCAGTGGCGACGCGATCACCTGCTGGCTCGACGGCGATGATGGCTCCCGCGCCACAGCCTGTGCGCTTGGCATGCAGCGGGCGATGCAGGAGTTTGCTGCGGTGACCACCCACTCCGGGACAACCGTCTCTCTGGGACTGAAGGCGGCTGTGGCCACCGGGCCGGTGCGACGGTTCCTGGTGGGAGATCCAGCACACTGCATCATCGACGTCATCGCCGGCAGCACTCTGGAGCGCCTGTCCGCGGCCGAGCAAGTTGCAGAAAAGGCGGAGGTCATTCTGGATCCCGCAGCGCTGGCTTCCCTGGGTGACAAGGCAGTTGTCTCAGAGTCGCGGGAAACCGACGATGGTGAGCCCCTGGCCGTCGTGGCCGGCCTGAGCCATGAAGTGTCTGAGCGTCCCTGGCGGCCCCTGCCCGCTGGCTCTGTGAGCCCTGAGCGGACGTGCGCCTGGCTCCTATCGCCCGTCTACCAGCGCCTGCAGAGCGGTCAGTGCGAGTTTCTGGCCGAGTTGCGTCCCGCTGTGGCGCTGTTCCTGGCTTTCGGCGGGATCGACTATGACGAGGATCCGGAGGCGGCTGATAAGCTGGATGTGTTTGTGCGCCAAGTAGAGCGCGTCCTGACGCACTACGAAGGCAGCCTCTTGTCATTGACCATTGGGGACAAGGGCAGCTACCTCTACGCTGCTTTTGGCGCGCCAATAGCTCACGAAGATGATGCCACACGGGCGGCATCGGCTGCGGTGGAGCTGCAGGCATTGGCAGCAGGGCTGGATTTCATCGACGGGGTGCGGATCGGAATTGCACAGGGCCGGATGCGCACGGGAGCCTATGGCAGCGCCACGCGCCGTACCTACAGCGTACTGGGCGATGGGGTCAACCTGTCGGCGCGGCTCATGTCTGCAGCCGAGCCAGGGCAGATCTTGGTGAGCGACGATGTGCGTGCCGTCGCAGAGAGCGGCTTTGCCTGGGAGGACTTGCGGCCCATTGTGGTCAAAGGCAAGCGTGAGCCGGTTGGTATCGCCTGGCTGCGCGGGGTGAAGCAACGCCGGGGCGTGCGCCTGCTCGAACCTCGCTATTCCCTGCCGATGGTCGGCCGCAATGCTGAATTGGCCCTGATCGAGCAGAAGCTGGCGATGTCCGCGCAGGGGCACGGACAGATTGTTGGCATCACGGCCGAAGCAGGGATGGGCAAGTCCCGGCTAGCCGCGGAGGTCATCGCCCTGGCTCACCGCCGGGGAGTGGTGGCCTACGGCGATGAGTGTCAGTCTTATGGTACGACGACCAGCTACCTGGTCTGGCGATGTATCTGGCGCGGGATTTTTGGTCTGGACCCGCAGGATCCGCTGGAAGAGCAGGTGCAGGCGCTGGAGCTCCGGTTGAAGCAAATCGATCCGCGGGTGCTGCCCCGATTGCCCTTGTTGGGGGCGGTTCTGAATCTCTCGATCCCCGATAATGACCTTACCCGCTCGCTGGACGCCAAGGTGCGCAAGTCCTCTCTGGAAGCGCTGCTGGTGGACTGTCTGCGGGCGAGGGCGAAGGAACAGCCCCTGCTGTTGCTGCTGGAGAACTGCCACTGGCTCGACCCGCTGTCCAGTGACTTGATCGGAACCATCGGACGCACCCTCGTCGACCTGCCAGTGTTGATGCTACTGGTCTATCG
>JBFEPU010000366.1:0-2665 GCA_041549915.1 Anaerolineae bacterium
GGCCGGCAGCTCAGCAGGTACGACCACGTCTGGCAGATAGTGGATGCGCCAGCCCCTGAGCTGGGCTCGGTAACTCAAGTCGAGGTCTTCCGTCAAGGTATCTGCTCTCCAGCCGCCAGCGTCCTGGATGCACGTTCGCCGCCATATGCCCGCCGTCCCATTGAAGTTGATGAACAACCCGGCGCGACTACGAGCTGTCTGCTCGACAAGGAAGTGGCCGTCCACTCCGAGCGCCTGAGCCTCGGTCAGCAGCGAGTACTGACGGTTTAGGTGGCCCCAACGCGCCTGTACGCAACCGACCGTTGGATCGCGAAAGTGAGGAACTACCCGATGCAGGAAGTCTGGCTGCGGCAAAAAGTCCGCATCGAAGATAGCGAGCAGTTCCCCTTTTGCCCGCGCAGTTCCCACGGCCAGTGCTCCAGCCTTAAAGCCCTCGCGTGTGGGGCGTGTAACATGCACCACGTTGGAGCCCTGCTCACGCAGGCGCGCGACCACTCGCGACGCCAGCACTCGCGTTTGGTCGGTGGAATCGTCGAGCACTTGAATCTCCAGCAGGTCGCGTGGGTAGTCCATCGAAGCGGCTGCCTGTACAAGGCGCTCCACAGTGTGGAGCTCGTTGTAGATGGGCAACTGCACCGTGACGGGAGGCCACGCCTCACCTGGCGCGGGGTCCGGTGACGCGTCGCGGCGGTGCTGCAGATAGAGTGCGACCAGCAGCAGGCTGTTAAAGCCATACACGCTCAGTAGAAGCGTGCACAACAAGTAGGCTAATTCCAAGACAGCCATCGGCATTCGCTCCGCCTACTGCTCCACCGGCAGGTCGCTACGGTTGCCCCATTCTTCCCAGGAGCCATCGTAAAGGCGTACGGTGTAGCCGGCCAAGCGCAGAGTGAAGTAGTCGTGTGAGCCTCGGTGTCCCGTCTGGCAGTACGCCACGACCTCCTGCCCTGCTCTCACCCCAGCGTCGCGGTACAGGGATTCGATCGCGGCCAGCTTCTTGAATGAGCCATCCTCGTTCAGTGTACTGCTCCAGGGTACCAGGATGGCACCAGGAATGTGCCCCCCTCTCTGGGCGCGGATGTTCTCGCCGCGGTACTCCTCTTCCGTCCGGGCATCGACGATGGCGACAGCCGGGTCGTCGAGGTGTTGCAGCACCCACTGCGCATCGGCGATCCGTTCTGGCTGTGGCCTCGCCCGGAAGGCTCGCGTCGGGACAGTTTCAGGATTTGTGCTCACCGTCCGACCAGCGCGCTGCCAGGCCACCCAGCCTCCGTCCAGGATGTGAAGGTCCCTGTGCCCGTAATACTCCAGCGTCCAGAAGAGGCGCGCGGCGTCCAGGCTGGTTGCTTCGTCATAGATGGTCACCGAAACCTGATCATCGATGCCCAGCCGCGAAAAGACGGCTTCCACGGTATCGGCCGGGGCCACCTGACTCCGCACACCCCCGACAGTGTCCCGTATTTCACCGAGGTCTAGCTGCACAGCCCCGGGGACGTGGCCACTGAGATAGTCCTCCGAGGGCCGAACGTCCACGATACGTACATTCTCGTCCCAGATCTGATCTGCGACCCAGTGAGCGTCTACCAGTATGGTTGGCTCCGGCCTTGGGGCGGGCACCCACACCCTGCGGACGAAGAATACGACCGCAAGCGCTATCACTGACGCAACTGCCACAAGTCGCAGTGTGAAAGATCGTGTTCTCATTGTTCCCTTTTCCTTTCCGGACAACTGTGCCTGTAGCCGGCTATGTGAGATACCATGCGCCTGACAATCCCATCCAACGTGATTCGCCCGCCCGTATGTCATGGTCGGCTGCTTCTTCCCCCAAACCCCTCCCAGTCTGCCGACCCAACGCATGGTATCGCGGCGCTATCGCAGGATCCATATGGCTCAGCTGAACGAGAACAGTTGGCGATCCGCTATCCTCTTGCTTGCGGCCAGCTCGGGCCAACGCCGCTGGATCCTATGGAGGGCCACTGCCTGGCCGGTGTTTTCCTATTCGTTCCATGAGGAGGTGACCACCGCAACCGAAAAGCAATGCCTCGCTCTGGCTGCGAGACGCCATGTACTATTCAGGCTGCGTTGGGGCCCTGCGCACCGTCACAAAGGCGATCAGGCCCAGCGCAGTCACCGCCCCGGTCGCAGCCGGGTGAACCCGAGTCTCTGGCTGATCAAACAACAACACCAGGGCAACGATCATCATCAGCATCCCCCAGAAAACCCCAGGCGCTTCATGGGCGCTCCCCGCACGATTCCTGCCATGTCCTCCAACAGGATGATGATGGTGAAGGGGATGAGCATCGCATCGTAGACCTGCGTGACTAGCTCCGTCTCGTACGTGCCGAAAGGCAGGCGCACCAAGAAGTAGACGAGAGCCATGTGTGCCAGCATAACGTAGGAGAAGCGCGGCAGGTGTTTCTTGAGCCAGAACGTCAGTCGGCGGTTGGATGGTGCGGCCAGATCAGTCTCCCTTCCGCGCTCGACCAGCACATCGACGACGAGCAGTGCCAGCAGCACCGCGCCCGCAACGGCCGTCACCGAGTGGGGCAGCAGCTCAAGCGAGGCCGGAATGATAAGCAGGGTGGCCAGGAAGGTTAGAACGTCCGATATCAGACGCCGGTTGAAGTATGCCAAGCCGGCGGCCAGAAAGGCGATGGCTTCGGCA
>JBFEPU010000367.1:0-2656 GCA_041549915.1 Anaerolineae bacterium
CCAACCACCGCCCCATCCGCCGCCCCATCCGCCGCCCCATCCGTAGCCATGGCCATAACCATAGCCCCAGCTGGGCCACCAGTATTGTGAAGGATAGTGGGGCGTCCACGACGGGTAGGACCAACCGCCATAGGTCGGGACGTACAGGACCTGCCCAATCTGGATGTAGTTAGGATTGTACAGCCCGTTCGCCGACGCGATGGAATATGGGTTCACACCATACAGACGGCCGATCGAGAACAGCGTCTCTCCCGGCCTGACCATGTGATAGCCAGGCTCCGCCAGCGCTGTGGTGACCCCCAGGAGCAACTGCAGGGCCAGCAGGAACACTACGAACAGCAAACCCCTCCGTATCACTCTCTTCACGGTTCCCTCCCTTCCAAATCACTCGCAGACCGCTGCCGTTGACCCACCAGCTCCCTATGACAGGATCCGATCAACGCAGACGGCTGCTAAGGAATGTACAGCTTCTGTCCGATGTAGATAAGATGCGGGTTCCAGATACCGTTGAGTTGGGCAAGAGCCCACACCGTGGTGCCGAAACGCCAAGCGATGCCGCTCAAAGTGTCGCCTGACTGCACGATGTACACGTGCCCGGGCCCAGGACCTGGTCCGGATACCGGTATGAGCAGTATCTGACCCGCGCGTATGTAGTTGACGTCCCAGATGCCGTTGGCTTGAGCTATCGCCCACACCGTGGTGCCGTAGCGCACAGCAATCTTGGTCAAGTTCTCCCCCCACTGCACCACGTGGTGGACTGGATAGCCCCAAGGCGGTGCTGGTGGCGCAGGAGGAGCCGATGGTGCTGCCGGTGGTGGTGGCGCTGCCGATGCCAACAACACACTTGAACAGAACAAGACAGCAAGCACGAGCGACGTAGCCACAATCCGGGAAACAGACTTACGAGTCAATTCGCCAGACCTCCCTTCTTCCGTCCATACTACCAAACCTGCAGCCGCCCGCTTGACCATATTCTACACCACGTCGAGCGAGATTTCAAGTGCAGGTAGTCACACGCCCCCCATGCGTCCAGCCAGGATACAGCCCAAGTGTCGCCGCCGAAGCGGCCGTGGTTGACACGACAGCACCGACCTGGCCACATGAGGGCTGAGCCGCCTTCCTCGCGCAGGGCAGCCCAGCATACATTTTGTCTATCCCAGATGACGTAACCTGCGCCCAAAAGTTACGTCCATACATAACAGACAACAATCAGAGAGAATCGCAAGCCAGTGCCGGCTGCGACGCTGTCACGGGGCGGGCCCCATCCGGGACCTCGGCTGGTGCCAGTCAGGCAACTCGGACACGAGGTTGCAGGACATTGGCTGCTCTGGGCGCAGACCATCGTAGACCTTGCCAAGGCATTGTGCTCCTATGTCGCTGTCGCGGTCGGAGAAGGGTTGCCGCTACCGGCCTGCTGTTGAGATGACAGGCAACAGAACCTTCGGCAAGCGACACCAGGCTCTGGGCGGGTGCAGCGACTTGACCACTGCCCGGTACTGCTCAATCTCTCGACAATCTGCCTGGCCACTCAACACATTCTAAGCTCTGCCAGAGTTGCAAGATGTACATAAATATGCTATAATGGACACAGTCTTCGGGTCTTATCTCAAGCTAGCACATGAAGGGAGGACACAAGATGTCGGAGAAGAAGACTCGGCAAGCGATGAGGCACCTGGCAATTGCTGCATTGCTGATTGCGGCCTGCGTGGGAGCCATGCTGCCCTCTGCTTCCGTCGCTGAGGACTCTTTGCCCTGGCGAGGTGAGTACTTCGACAACCAAAACCTCACTGGCGATCCGGTCTTTGTCCGCGATGAAGCGGAAATCAAGAATGACTGGGGGCATGGTCGACCAGACAGTCGACTTGGGGTTGACCATTTCTCCGTACGGTGGACCGGCACCTTCCTGTTCGACTCGGGCGTCTATTCCTTCAAGACTCACACAGATGACGGTGTCCGGTTATGGCTCGATGGAGTGCTGCTTATTGACCAGTGGCATGATCGGCCTGCCACACTAAACGAGCAGGCGGTCGAGGTTACTTCAGGCTACCATGGCGTTCGCGTGGAGTACTACGAGAACATTGGCATTGCGATAGCCCACGCCTGGTGGGTACGTGTCGGCGGAGAGCTGCCGTCCCACCAATGGCGCACCGAGTACTTTAACAACCCCTGGCTGCTGGGGGCGGCGGTACTGCTTCGCGACGAGACAGCCATCAACCACAACTGGGGATACAATGCGCCAGCTCCCGGCGTTGCGTCGGACAACTTCTCGATCCGCTGGACGGGTAGCATTTATTTCGGCTTGAATGCGGAGTACACCTTCTACGCCACCTCAGATGATGGTGTACGGGTGTGGATTGATGGCGGATTGCTGATTGATCGGTGGCAGGACCAGCCAGCAACCACAGTCTCCGCCAAACGCTACCTGACGGAGGGAACACACCCCGTGATCGTCGAGTACTATGATCACACGGGCCCCGCCGTCATCCAGTTCTGGTGGGAACCTGGAGCACCGCCATCACCACCGTCAGTGCCGCCCTTCGAGATCATTGTCGACGACCAGGATCCCGGCTTTCAGAAAGCAGGACCCACCAGCAGCTGGTACTTCCGTTCAGTCGGCTACAAGGGCCATACCTACTGGACGTACAACAGCGACGCC
>JBFEPU010000368.1:0-2627 GCA_041549915.1 Anaerolineae bacterium
GTCCAAGGGCTTGGTGGATGCGCTGGCCCAGTCTGGTGAGCACGAGAAGCCAAACAAGGGCCACGAGACACCCTCGTCAGCGGGGAAGGACGAGGCGTAGACAAAGCCGGTTTCCAGCCCCGTTGTTTCCCCCTGAATAAGCCCAACCCGTCGTCGAAGCCTGCAACGCAGCGTTCAAGCCTGAGCTTGGAGATTGCAGGCTCTCAGCGGTTCTTCAGAGGCTATTGCAGTCTTCGGCGCCTCCAGTTCCCAGCTGTCCCCTCAATTGGCCCCCGCCAACGATCTCGCCAAAAGCGAACCCACGAAACGGCCCCCGCAACGCTCGTATAACGCTGCCTGTGGTATGCTACGTTCGGGATGGCTGAAGTTTAGAGGGAAGAGGCCCAGCGCTCGAGTGAAGCGCCCTGGCATCCCTACCGCCAACCGCCATACACAGAGTACCAGGCAGAGCCACCGGAGTGCGAAGGAAGGCAGCTCCGACATCACCCCGTCTCCAAGGCTGGAGCGAGGATGCCGGCAGCCGCCTTGCACCTGCAACCCGGGAGCGGTGCCGCATCACAGGAGAGTCGAGATATGCAGCAACATGGGTTTGTTTGCCGAGAACAAGAACTGGAGGACCTGCACGGACACCTTCAGCAGGCCCTGGCAGGAGCAGGACAGATATTTTTCGTCACGGGCCAGGTCGGAAGCGGCAAGACCGCTCTGGTGCGCCAATTCCTGCAGGAGGCCCTGGCCACCGACCCGGATCTCGTGGTGGCCATGGGCAGCTGCAATGCGCAGACCGGCATTGGCGATCCCTACCTGCCTTTCCGGGAAGCGCTGGGAGTGTTGACCGGCGACCATGCCGCGCAGCAGGCGACGAGCAAGCTTGCCACCGAGAACAGCAGCCGTTTGAGCGCCGTCCTGGTTCGTTCGGTGCAGGTCTTGGTTGAGGTTGCTCCCGAACTGGTCGGCGCCTTTGTACCGGGCGTCAAACTGCTGGGCCACCTTGGCAAGGCCGTGTTCACCAGGGCGGGCTGGATGACCCAGCTGGATGAGCTGGCCAAGCGAAAGGTGGGTGCGACAGAGTCGGTAGCGGAACAGGGCCGCATCTTTGAGCAGTATACCGCCTTTATGCAGCGCTTTAGTGCCAGGACGCCACTGGTTCTCTTTCTTGACGACCTGCAATGGGCCGACAGTGCGTCGATCGGCCTGTTGTTCCATCTTGCGCGGCACATCGATGCGAGCCGCATTCTCATTGTCGGCGCCTATCGCGCCAACGACGTGGCCCTTGGCCGCAACGGCAAGCGCCATCCGCTCGAGCCGGTGGTTCACGAACTGACGCGCAACTACGGGGACATCTCCAATGACCTGGACGCCATCCCGGAAACAGCCAGCCGCCAGTTCGTGGATGCGCTGCTCGATGAACAACCCAACAGCCTGGGCGAGGGATTCCGCCAGGCCCTTTTCCGCCAGACCGGTGGCCATGCCCTGTTTACGGTGGAGCTGATCCAGGCCATGCAGGAGCGAGGCGATCTCGTGCGCGACAGTGATGGGCGTTGGGTGGAAGGCGATTCTCTGGAATGGAGCGCTTTGCCCGCCAGGGTGGAGGGAGTCATCGCCGAGCGCATCGGGCGCCTGAGCGAAGAGCTGAAGCAGATCCTGATGGTTGGCAGCGTTGAAGGGGAGCAGTTCACCGCTGAGGTCATCGCGCGGGTACAGGCTATCAGCGAGCGGGAGGCCATCCGTGCGCTCAGCGGCGAGCTACAGCGACAACATCACTTGGTCGGTGCGCTGGGTTTGATACAGTTGGGCGGCGTGCAGCTCTCGCTGTACCGTTTTCTGCACAACCTGTTTCAGCAATACCTGTACGGCATCATGGGCGACGCCGAACGGGCGTGCCTGCACCGCGACATGGGCGCGGCCATGGAAGAGCTCTTTGCCGGCGAGACGGACAGCGTGGCAGCTCAACTGGCGCGCCACTTCGAGGAAGGAGGCATGCCCGCCAAGGCGGCGGCCTACCGTCTGCAGGCTGGCAACCGCGCACACCGCATGTCGGCCGATCAGGAGGCAGCGGCCCACTACAGCAGGGGCCTGGAACTGCTCGCCAGCCTGCCGGCCGGCCCGGATCGGATGCGCCTGGAGTTGGGTTTGCAGACCTCCCTGGGCACAGCCTTGACGGCCACTCACGGATACGCAGCGCCACAAGTGGAACAGGCTTTTTCGCGTGCCCGCGAGCTGTGTCGGGCTCTGGGCGATCCGCCACAGGTGATCCCAGTGCTGTACGGTCTGTCTCTGTTCCGCCTGGTTCGAGCAGAATTGAACCGTTCCCACGAAGACGGGGAGCAACTGCTGTCCCTGGCCCAGCGTGCAGGAAACGTCGGCTACATCATGGGCTGCCAAGCGCAGTTGGGAGCGACCGCCATGTACCTGGGCAGGTTGCAGGAGGCACGTGAGCTCCTGGAGCAAGTCATCTCCGCCTACGACCGAAACGAACATGCCGATCTCGCCTACCAGCACGGCCAGGATCCGTGCGTTGCAGCGCTGTCCTACCTGCCTTGGGTGCTTTGGGTCCAGGGCTACCCCGAGCAGGCCCTGCAGAGAAGCAGGGAGGGACTGGAGCTGGCCAGGGAGCTCGAGCACGCATA
>JBFEPU010000369.1:0-2599 GCA_041549915.1 Anaerolineae bacterium
ATTCCGTTGCGCTCAGCCGCGGGGGCTCAGTGCATACTGGCACACCCATTTCGCGCAGCGGCTGCTGCAGGTGCTCCGTCACGTGCATGCCCGAACCGGGCATGGGCCGCGGGTCGAAGCTGTGCACTCTACCACCAAGAATGCGCTCCAGGTTCTGTGCGAACACGTGACCTGCAGCGGTGGCATAGGAGAGCACCAGGTCAAACGCGTCAAGGTACGACCGCAGCGAGTCGAAGGGCTCACCTTCAGGCTGGAACAACCCTGTCAGATCCACACGATCGAAGGAGGATATGGCACTCACCGCGCTGCGAGAGGGCAGCAGTCCCAGTACGGACAGATTGCCCATCACCTCAATATGAGCCCCGGGGAACCTGCTTTGCAGCGCTCGCAGGGCCGGCAACGTCAACAGCACATCCCCCAGCGCCCCAGGTCGCAGCACCAGAATCCGCATCACACCCAGCGCCCAGCCCACTACGTAGCTCCGGTCGCCAGTTATTCCATCATCGGTATGCGCACGCCGTGTTCCTTCGCCGCCTTGATGGCCTCTGCATAACCAGCGTCGGCGTGCCGTACGATGGCGGTGCCTGGATCATACGTCAGCACGCGTTCGAGCCTGCGCGCAGCGTCGGATGTGCCATCCGCCACGATCACCTGGCCGGCGTGCAACGAGTAGCCGATGCCAACCCCACCGCCGTGATGGAAGCTCACCCAGGTGGCACCCCCCACCGCGTTCAGCAGGGCATTCAGGATCGGCCAGTCTGCTATGGCATCGGAGCCGTCCAACATGCCCTCGGTCTCACGCCTGGGGCTGGCCACCGAGCCGCCATCCAAGTGATCTCGCCCGATAACGATGGGCGCCGAGATCTTGCCCTTGGCGATGAGGTCGTTGATCAGCAAGCCGAACCGCGCTCGCTCCCCGTATCCTAACCAGCATATCCGGGAGGGCAATCCCTGGAATGCCACCCGATCGTGCGCCAGGCGGATCCAACGGACCAGGTGTTCGTCGTAGGCAAACTCATTCGTCACCACCTCGTCCGTGACGTGGATATCCTTGGGGTCGCCCGACAGAGCCACCCAGCGAAAAGGCCCCTTGCCCGAGCAGAACAGCGGCCGCACATAGGCCGGCACAAAGCCCGGATAGGAGAAGGCGTCGCTCACGCCTGCATCATAGGCGCGCTGACGCAGATTGTTGCCATAGTCAAAGACCACCGCACCGCGCTCCTGCATCTCCAGCATTGCCTCCACGTGCCGGCCCATCGACTCCAGCGAGCGGCGCTTGTATTCCTGAGGGTCCTTTTCGCGCAGTTCGTCGGCTTCGGTGACGGACAAGCCCATCGGCACATAGTTGAGCGCGTCATGTGCTGGCGTCTGATCGGTCACCACATCGGGAGTGACGCCACGGGCAACCAGTTCGGGGTACACGTCCGCGGCGTTGGCGATCAGGCCCACGGACAGCGGCCGCGCCTCTTCCACCGCCTCCTCTACGAGCGTCATCGCCTCTTCCAGATCGTCCACCACCACATCCACGTATCGCGTGTCGAGGCGCCGCTGCCCGCGGGCACGGTCTACTTCGACGATCAGGCCAACGCCCTCGTTCATGGTGATCGCCAGTGGCTGTGCTCCACCCATTCCGCCCAGGCCAGCGGTCAACACAAACTTCCCCTTCAGGCTGCTGCCAAAGTGCTTCTCAGCAGCCGCCGCCAGGGTCTCGTACGTCCCCTGCAGGATGCCCTGCGTGCCAATGTAGATCCAGCTGCCAGCCGTCATCTGCCCATACATGATCAGCCCCTTGGCATCCAGCTCGTTGAAGTAATCCTGCGTGGCCCATTTCCCCACCAGGTTCGAGTTGGCGATCAGGACGCGCGGGGCATCAGGATAGGTGCGGAAGATGGCCACTGGCTTTCCTGACTGTACGAGCAGGGTCTCGTCGGTCTCCAGTTGCTTCAGGCTGTCCACGATAGCGTCGAAGCACTCCCAGTTACGAGCCGCCTTCCCCCCGCCTCCGTAGACTATCAAATCATCGGGCCTTTCCGCAACCTCCGGATCCAGGTTGTTCATCAACATGCGCATCGCCGCTTCCTGGCCCCAGCCCTTGCACGTCAACTGGTTGCCCCGCGGTGCTCGGACCAATCGCCTAGCCATGGCAGACCTCCTTGCTGAGTATTGCAGACGCATTATACGCTTGCCCAGGTCCAGACACAAGCGACCATAACCCACAGCCAAGGCTCCTTCAAGGTCATGACCACAATCCCTTCACTGTCATCCTGAGTATTCCCACAGCGCGGGTGGCGCCGTCCGATCTGCAACGACATCCCATCTGTCATCGCGACGAGCACAGCGAAGACACCTGCGTCTGCGCCGCAGGTGCAGACGAGCAATCTCCAGAATAGTAAGAGGAGACTGCTTTGCTGACGCTCGCAGTGACAGGGTTGATGTCATTAGTAGCGAGAACGCGCCAACCCTTGCCGCCCCGACTGCGCCACAGCGACACTTGGACCTGCACTGCCTCGTCTCCTTGCCCAGGCGATGGCAAGACTGGGTGTCGACCTTGTCTCGGCGCCAAGACGAGGCGAGACAAGGCAAATGCAGGTGAGGATCC
>JBFEPU010000370.1:0-2529 GCA_041549915.1 Anaerolineae bacterium
CTCTTCAGTTGTTAAGGTGCCCCTACTGCAAGCAGATATTATATCACAGATTCTTTGACTTGTCAAATCCACTGCGACAACCAAAAAACCGACGCGCTATGTGCACACGTCGGCCAGGACAGAAAGCTATCGCCGTCTTCAGTCAGTGCACGTGGTTCCTTCTGCCCCCTCGGTTGTTAGATCTGCCCGCCATCAGCGAACACGATCTTCCGCTTGCATCTAGTGACATTCTACCACACATTCTCGAGCTTGTCAAATCGAACAAGGAGCTTCTCAGGAGCGTAGGGTCGTCTTGGTCGCCAGCGGCATGGCAGGCTTTGCGGCCGTGGCCAGTACTGGACACTGATGAGCCCACTTGTCTAACCAAGAGTACCATCTGTGCACGACCCAGTCTTTCGGCCAGACTGGTTGACGCCGCGCCCCTTCTGTGCTACTGTTTAGGCATGTCCGAGGCAGGCGAACACCACACCACCCCAGGCCGGCGCTCTGAACGACTTCCGCGACTGTGTCTCGCGGTGTTCGACCTGGACGGTACATTGAAAGAGGCATTCAGTCCCTGGCGCTACCTGCACCGGGCTCTGGAAGTCGAGGAACAGGCAGCCGTGTATCGGGAGCGCTTCTTCCGTGGGGAGATCGACTACCTGGAGTGGGCGCGGCTCGATGCGGCACTTTGGAGAGGCGCTCCTCTGGCCGAGGTGCAGGCCATCTTTCGCAGCAGTCCCTATCGCCCTGGCGTTCGCGCCCTCTTCGGCATGTTAGGGCGTCACCAAGTGCTCACGGCGATCATTAGCACGGGTCTCGACGTACACGCGCGTCAGGTAGCGGCGGACCTGGGCGTATGGCGCACGGTCACCAACGAGCTCACTGTCCGCAACGGCCTGCTGACTGGAGAGGTAGTCGTTCACGTCACGGAGCAAGCCAAGGGAGAAGTGATGGCCCGACTGCGCGCGGAAGCAGGCGCACGCCCGGAACAATGCCTGGCAGTCGGCGACGGAACCGCTGACTTGGCACTGTTCGCCCAGGCGGGGCTCGCAGTAGCCGTCTGCCCTCGCGATAGCCGTGTTGCCGAGGCTGCCGGTTCTGTGGTGGAAGACGGCGACCTCTCCGCGATTATCCCGCTACTCGAACAGACCTTTTGCCTGGCCCAGCAGTGAGGGGTCGCTGTCAGCTCACTGACGATCCGTTCTCATTCCTTCTCAATGTCTGCAGCCAAGTTCCCGGCACCAATATCCTGGTGCGTTTTCTTAGAATGGCTGGTGCGAGACTAGCACGAGGATTCGTGTTCATCGTCCGGCTCGACACGCGTGTCGTGTTGCGGGGCGCGATGCACTGGCTGACATGTAGCACGCAGCGTTCCGAGCAAGCCCGATTCGGCCGCAACTCTAGCGCGGCGCTGACCACTCTCCGTCCACACTGCGGGACGGAGCTGCCGAATTGCGGTCAGAGCCCGTTCATGTGTGCTCCCAGATTCTGGAGCGTCCCACCTGACGCCGTCGCACGGCGTCTTCAGTGAGTTGTGCACACTGACCCCTCCGAAAGGCTGCCGGCTGTCGAAGGCCAGGTGACGAATGACGCAGCATTCTCATCATCCTCGGCTCGGATCTCAAGCGCACGCCGCCGATGGTCGCACATCTCGATCGGCAATCGGCGCCTCAGGTAATGGAGGGGCCCCTTGAGCCCACTGCTCGAACCGCCTTATCGACCTTCGGGTGCTGCAAAGAGTTGTCACTTTGGGCAGTTTATGGTAAGATAGTGCTGCTCGTGTAGCGATCTGCGCACAGGTCAGGAGATTCCGATGTCTAGGGTGGACATGCTGCGCAACACTTCCCTGTTCTCTAGCCTATCTGATGACCAGCTGGAGGCCTTGGCTGATCGCCTTCGCCCGCGCGCATTTGCCAAGGGCATGATTATCTTCCACAAGGACAGCCTCGGCCGGAGCTTGTACCTCATCGAATCGGGCAAGGTCCGCATCTTCATCCTCAGCGAATCCGGGCAGGAGATTTCCGTCAGGATCTACGGCTGCGGCGACGTCTTTGGCGAGCTGTCCATGCTCGATGGCCTGCCGCGCTCAGCAGGTGCTGTCGCGATGGACGAGACCCGCGTGCTGACGCTGGACCGGGACGACTTCCTGGCCTTGCTGGAGGAGTACCCACAGATGGCTCCCAGCATCATCTCGATTCTCAGTGGGCGTGTCCGCTACACCACCGAGTATGCCGAGAGTCTGGCCTTTCTTGACGTCTACGGTCGGGTGGCAAAAAGGCTTCTGGAGCTGGCCGACAGCTACGGTGCGGTGGGTGCAAATGGCATAGAGATACACCTGCGCTTGACACAGAGTGACTTGGCCAGCCTTGTGGGTGCCACTCGTGAGAGCGTCAACAAGGTACTGGGCACGTTCCGCGATCAGGGCTTGATTGGGCTCGATGGGCAGAGAATCGTCATCCTGGATCGACAAGCACTGAAGAAGGGAATCATGTACTAGCGTGGAGCCCCCGGTCGTTGAGAGAACCGGGTGTCCTTGGCTGTGAGAGA
>JBFEPU010000371.1:0-2526 GCA_041549915.1 Anaerolineae bacterium
ACCTCGAAGGCGGCTCAGCGAGAACGGTGGATCGGCGCGGGTGGCGATCACCAGGTGCACCTGCGACGGCAGGCGCTCGAGCAGAAAGGCCACAGCCTCGTGGATCGGTGCTGCGTCGATCACGTGGTAGTCATCCAGCACCAGAAGAAAGTCGGGGAGGCCCTCCATCTGGTTGAGGAGTGAGGTCAGGACGAAACTGGTCGCAGGCAGCTGGGATGTGCTGTCGAGGCCCACCGTATGTGCATCCACCGCAGAATCAACCGTTTTCAGCGCGGCCACCAGGTAGGCAAAGAAACGGCTGCGATCGTTGTCACTGGCATCCAGTGACAGCCAGGCGACCTTCATCCTTGCCCGCCGATCAGGACCGACGCCGGCAGGGCTCGCAGCAAGGGCGTGAGCCCACGCGCTGAGCAGGGTGGTCTTGCCGAAGCCTGCGGGAGCGGAGATCAGGAGCAGCTTGTGCCCCGCCTGCAGCGACTCATTGAGCCGGCTGAGCAGGCGCGGCCGCTGCACCAGGCCAGGCCTCAGATGTGGTAGATTGAGCTTGGTGACCAGAAGCGGGACTTTCATGCAACTCCTTGCGACCGCACAGCACAACGAGCATCCTCGCGCTCAGCAGCCTAGACAAAGCCATCTTACCGTGGTTGACAGGCCAGAGCAAACCCACTTCGCCTGGGTTGCAGAGTCCTCGACGCCACCAGCGCCCGGGCAGATGCGGCTCGCGGAGGACAACGTGAGACGCAGTTTGTAGTCATGCGATGCCCTGCCTCTCTCGACGTTGACAGGGTACTGGCCTGTAAGTATACTCCCAGCTGGCAAGCTGATCACCGAGACCCAGTGCACGCATGCTGCGGTCTGGACAGGAGATGTTTGAGATGAAGGGTCTGGTAGTCTACGACACAAACTACGGCACCACGGAGAGGGTGGCCCAGCACATCGCCGTGACACTGGGATCAGAGGCGAGCGTGCGTGCGCTGAAGGCGGACGCGGTTCAGACGGAGGACCTGGAGGGGCTCGACTTGCTGGTGGTGGGCGGCCCCGTCAATGCCTGGCGACCAACCCGCAGGATTCAGGCTTTCCTGAAGCGTCTGTCGCCGGAAATGGTGTCTGGGGTCAAGGCGGCCGCCTTTGACACCCGTTTCGGCCCGCGCCTGGCCGGATCGGCCGCGGACAACATCGAGCAGACGCTTCGCCAGCAGGGCTGCGAAATCGTCGCCCCGGCGCAAGGCTTCCTGGTGCTCGGCATGCAGGGACCGCTGGCGGACGGTCAACTGGAAGCAGCCGCGGATTGGGCGAAGCAGATCCTGGAGAGCGCCGAGCCGCGTAGCTGATCGCACGGCAAGCAGGCAGTTCAGACACTCGCTCGTCGTCGGCAGGATTTCCAGCGCCTCATAGCACTTCTCGACTTATGCTGGCGTCTGCGTCTCGCACCCCGGGTTGAACCGCTTCGGCGCCGCTCCTACGTCCAGAGTCCCCAGTGTTGAAGACTGAGCACAGCAGCCAGCTGTGCCGGCGCTCCCCGTCCGCCTGACACAGACCACGTATCGACAGCTGAGTTTCAAGGCTCATCGCGATGATTGTGGCGATACCCTGCTCATGAGTTCGGAAGCGATGTGCACTGCGCTGGCCACGACTTGAGCACATGCCTGGGGTCCACCGGATGCAGCATACTCGAGCGCCTGGGCGGTGTCGGCGAGGTCAAAGTCACGTCCGAGCTTCTCCTGGAGGATGCACCCGCACTCCGTGCTTCCATGCTGCTCAACAAAGCGCCGGCAGAACCTGCGAGCAGGAGGCAAGGATCGAAGGTAGCCTTTCCAGTCCTCCAGGTCGTCCCTGCCGTAGACCAGCCCAATCGCCATCAGGCATCCGGTAACCGCGCCGCAGGTCTCGCCTCGCAGGGCAACACCCGGAAACGGGGTCAGTGCCTTGAGGATCTGCCCGCCATCGAGTTCGAATGCCTGCTGGAGCACAGCGAAAGCGGTTTGGGCGCAGTTCTTGGATCGGTCCAACGTATCCTGGACCATCGTGGTGAGCGCGCTCAGTCTGTCCTCGTGAGATGTGGTGACTGTCATGCAAAAGTACCTCCTGGCATGAGTCGTGGTTGTCTTGCTGCAGGCCTGTGTTGTTTCACAGGCTCTTGCTCGCAACATAGATGGCAAAGGTCCCCCCGGCCAAAACGCGCCGTTTGTCCACGCTGAGGCTATGCTGAGCTGCCAGAGTGGAAAGGCCACCGTTGGCCATAAAGCCGCGGTAGTTCCCGAAGTGTTCCCGCCCTGCAGCCAGCTCCGAGAGCAAGATGATGGCTTTCGAAATCCAGCCCTGAGGGGGTTGGACGGGACCTGGCCTGAAATCGATGAGCAGGATCGATCCAGCCTCTTTGAGGACCCGTGCCATCTCCGTGATGGCCATAGAGCGTGTTCCCAGGGCCATCTCATGCAGACACTGCATGGCAATGATGAGGTCGAAGTTAGCATCTTCATAGGGCATGTCGGTCGCGTTGCCAAGATCGAGTTTGGCCGTATCCCC
>JBFEPU010000372.1:0-2522 GCA_041549915.1 Anaerolineae bacterium
AGGCCCGCGAAATAACTCAATTCAAAGGAGAATCGTAAGCACCATGAAGACAGAGGACTTGAACCCGTTTGAGATCGCCCAAAGCCAGTTGGACACTGCAGCCGAGATCCTCAAGCTAGATCCCGGGATGCACGCCTTGTTGCGTGAGCCCATTCGCGAACTACACGTCTCCCTGCCCGTCCGAATGGATGATGGCAATGTGCAGGTGTTCAGGGGATTCCGCGTGCAGTACAACGACGCTCGCGGACCCACCAAGGGCGGCATCCGCTTCCACCCCGAGGAGACAATAGACACAGTGCGCGCGCTGGCGGCCTGGATGACCTGGAAGTGCTCGATTGTGGATCTTCCGCTTGGAGGCGGCAAGGGCGGCGTGGTGTGCAACCCCAAGAGCATGTCCAAAGGTGAGTTGGAGCGTCTGAGCCGGGCCTACGTCCGGCAGGTCGGCCGCATCCTTGGTCCACAGATGGACATCCCCGCGCCGGACGTGTACACGGACGCACAGATCATGTCCTGGATGATGGATGAGTACAGCGTCATGCAGGGCTACAACGTCCCTGGCGTCATCACTGGCAAACCGCTCTGTCTGGGTGGTTCTTGTGGGCGCAACGACGCTACCGCTCGTGGCGGCATGTACACTGTGCGTGAGGCAGCCAAAGCGCTGGGCATTGACCTCAAGGGCAAGAAAGCCGCGGTCCAGGGATACGGCAATGCCGGCTACTACGGACATGAGCTGGGTCAGGAACTGCTGGGCCTTAGCATCGTTGCGGTCAGCGACTCCAAGGGCGGGATCTACAATGAAGCAGGGCTTGACCCCGAACAGGTAGTTGCACACAAGGGGAAGACAGGCTCCGTGGTGAACTTCCCAGGAAGTGAGAACATCACCAACGCAGAGCTCCTGGCTCTGGATGTCAACGTTCTCTTTCCCGCCGCTCTGGAGAACCAAATCACCGGACAAAACGCAGCAGACGTCAAAGCGACGATTCTGGCTGAACTGGCCAACGGCCCTACCACGCCCGAGGCCGACAAGGTTCTGCACCAGAATGGCGTCTTTGTGATCCCGGACTTTTTGTGCAATGCCGGTGGTGTTACAGTGTCCTATTTTGAGCAAGTGCAGAACGCTTACAACTACTACTGGCCCATGGAAGAGGTGTATCAAAAACTGGATGAGAAGATGACGGCCGCCTTCCAAAGCATGTACGACATGGCGCAGGCGTATCAGGTCGACAATCGTGTGGCTGCCTACCTGGTGGCAGTGAACCGGGTCGCGGAGGCCGTCAGGATGCGGGGTTGGGTGTAGGTCCCACACCCATTGGCTTTCTTCTCTGAGAAGGATGGAGTTCCTGGGCCAAGCTGGGAGCTCCATCCTTTTTTGGAGTCTGGCGCATGGGGGAAGAGCTAGTCATACAGTTGGCAGATATGGCCCACGGTGGCGATGCCGTGGGGCGGCACGAAGGGAAAGCCATCTTCGTGCCATATGGCATCCCAGGCGAATCAGTGCGCGTCGAGATTCTGCGCGACAGAGGGCGCTTTGCCCACGCCCGGTTGCTGGATGTGCTGTCCGCATCTCCGCAGCGCGCACAGCCTCCGTGTCCCTACTTCGGGGTGTGTGGTGGCTGCCACTGGCAGCACCTGTCCTATGACAGTCAGTTGGAGTACAAGCGATCCATCGTGCACGCACAACTGCAGCGCATCGCAGGGATACGCAACCCCGTCGTGCAGCCGACGCTGGGTATGAGCGACCCTTGGGGGTATCGCAATCATGTCCAGTTCGCAGTCACTCGAGACGGAAACCTGGGGTTCATGGCTGCCAGGAGTCATAACGTGGTACCGATAGACCGCTGCCTCGTGATGCATCCACTACTCCAGGAGGCATTCGACTCCCTCGATATCGAGCTGCCCGACCTGCGCCGCCTTTCCCTCCGTGCTGGGATCAACACCGGCGACCAGATGGTCATATTCGAACTAGGGTCGGATCAGCCCCCTGAACTGGAACTGGACCTTCCGATCTCCTGTGTCCTCCTCCTGTCTGATGGTACCTCCATCGCCCTGGTGGGCAGCCCGTATCTCCACGAACGGGCACTAGGCAGATCGTACCGGATTTCCCCATCCAGCTTCTTCCAGGTAAACACCGGCCAGGCGGAGAAGCTCATCTCTCTGGTCTGTGACTATCTGATCCCCAAGGCAGACAGCGTCGTCGTGGATGCCTACTGCGGCGTGGGCACCTTCGGTCTGGCTCTGGCGGGGCAGGCAAAGCAGGTGATCGGCATCGAAAGCAGTCCCAGTGCCGTCACAGACGCCAGAGCCAACTCGGCTGGCGTGGACAATTTCGTCCTCATAGAAGGACGGGCGGAAGAGGTCCTGCCAACGCTCAGCGTAGCAGCTCCATTGGTGATCTTGGATCCACCCCGAACTGGCCTGGGTAAGGACGCTCTTTCGGCGATCGTGAACCTGGCGCCAACACGCATCGTCTACGTCTCATGTGATCCCGCCACCCTTGCTCGGGATGTCAAGGTGCTAGTGGC
>JBFEPU010000373.1:0-2509 GCA_041549915.1 Anaerolineae bacterium
ACCACCGTGCCGCCAGCAGCCAGTCTGCCATCCGCTTCGGCGGCGCCGATGGCTGCCAGGGCCATGCGGTCCTTCATACTCCCCGTCGGATTGGCCCATTCGAGCTTGGCCAGCACACGGGCGGAGCCAGGAGGCACAACTCGTTGCAGTTCCACCAGAGGAGTGTTGCCAATTGCATCCAGGATGTTCATTTCACTGCCCCTTCGTTAGCTGCCTTTGGCGAAGCGAGGCGCACGCGGCAAGCCTGCCATCTGGAGCCAGCGAGCAAGATGACCCGCGGCTCTGCCAATGGCGGGGCTTTAGACGACAGACTGCGAATCTCTCGTGCCGCGTTCCCTTTCCAGAGCAATGACCCTCTCGTAGAGCAGGTCACATTCCTTTGACGCTGCAGGACCAGCCCACCGGGTGAGCGAGAACTGTTCCGCAAAGTACGGAGGCAGGCGCTTTGCGGTTGCACCCAGACCGCCGAAACCATCCACGGTGCCGAATACCACACGCCCAATCCTGTGCAACAGGATCGCTCCGGCACACATCAGACACGGCTCCAGCGTCGTGTACAGCGTCATTTTGTTGAGCTGGTCACCAAGCTCTGCCGGCAGGGCCCGTAGTGCCTCGAGTTCAGCATGCCGGTAGAGTTCGACTCTGGGCACCCAGATTGCGTTCTTGCCCTCGGCGACGATTTCATCGCCCAGACAGATGACCGAACCAATGGGCAGGTTGCCTATCCTCCCGGCCTCTTGAGCGAGTTCGATGGCGCGGCGCAGATGGTTCTGATCTCTGGCAGATAGCGCTATCGTCATCGGAGCTTCACCTCCATTCGATGATTGACGGGCCAGTTGGGGTGCAGCGTGGCGCCCTTTGGCCTACCCTGCGATCTTGCGAGTCTTGGCAGAGCTGTGGGGCCTTTGCCAATTCTGTACCTCGATGATGTTGCCTTCGGGGTCAGCGACATACTGAAAGGTCAGTAATCCCACACCAGGGACCTCTCGCACTGTCAGCTCACCTACGGCGGAACCGCCATGGTCAAATACGGCTTGCACTGTGGCCGCAACGTCATCGACCGCAAAGGCGAAGTGCGCGAATCCGGGCGTGTTCGGCTGGATGGACGGATGCTCCGGCATGGTGCCGTATTGGAAAACTTCGAGGGTTGGCCCACCATCTCCGTAGCCAGGAAGGCGGAGGTGTACGCCAGTGATGTGTGAGCCACCGATCCCGGTTGCCTTGTCGAGCCACGCACCAGACAGATCCCGCTCCGGCGGGATGGGCACGCACCCGAGCACCTCCTGGTAGAACGCGGCTAGCCGCTTCCAGTCTCGGGCGATCAGGTTGGTGTGCGCGTACTTTGTTGGCATGTTGCTGGCCTCCGCCAGTGATCGGTTCGGGGTGAACGTGCCGCCGGGTCTGCAAGGATACGTCGCTGAACAACAAAGCCACCTTGGCCACGGCGCTGCTGTATGCAGGCGGCCGATGGGCGCGCTCCGGCGCAGGTGGTGAAAGATCAGCTACCCATTGGCCCGACTCGCCTCCAAGCGCAGCGACGATGACCGGTGAATTCGAGAGCGCGCAGCGACCCGGTTCGCTTGTTGCCCAGCACCGTAGCGGACGGAGCTCCAGCGTGCGGTGCGCCCTCAGTCCTACAACGACAGAACAGCATCCGCCGCCAGCCAGAACAGCCTCTCGCGAACATCGGAACGGGTCTGCCAGCCCCGGTTGTCCCACTCCGAGCCGCTCAGATCGTCTCCTGCATACAGGATCTGACCGAAGGCTGCATTCCTGAACTGTGCAACGGCCATCATGCCGGCGGCTTCCATCTCGACCGTCAGGCACCCCTCGGCCCTGCGCTTCTTGATCCTGGCTCTCGTTTCCCGATACGGGGCGTCTGTCGTCCAGGTCTTGCCAATCAGGTGTGGAATCCCTCTTCCATCCAAGACGGAGACGAGGGCTTGCACTGCAGATTCGTTGGCCTGTACCTCTCTCGCTGGTCGAAGATAGTGATAGGAGACGCCCTCGTCTCTCACAGCCGAAGAGACCACAATCAGATGTCCTGCAGCGATCTCCGCCTGCAGCACACCACATCCCCCGCAAGCAATGAACTTGACGCAGCCGAAGGCGATCACTTCTTCCAACAGAGCTGCCGAGAGCGCGGATCCAACCCCCGGATGAAAGAATGCCAGACGCTGGTCGTTGTAGACGATCTCGTACACCGGGTGCGGTCCATCTTCCCACCGATTCTCAACAAGCATTCTAGCTTTGTGCTCAGTGATAACCTTCTCAATGACGTCCATGAAGAAGCAGACGACGCAGCACTCCGGCATGTCACGCTGCTGAGCAACCTGGGATGGCTCAATGAATGCTTCACGCGTTGGATCATGCTCCAGAATGGGGTACGTTTGCCGCATCGCACCGTTTCCTGCTTGCCGCCTACTCGAAAACTCAGCCAAAGCGGCTCCTAGCGCAGCACCCTGCCCCAGCATGGGCACGCGCCGGACTGCCGGGCGTGCCCCTCCAA
>JBFEPU010000374.1:0-2502 GCA_041549915.1 Anaerolineae bacterium
GAACGCTTCTCATCGGGCCCGGTGCTGACCGTGCCTTCGGATAACCTCGACTTTGTAAAGTACAACGGGCACATGGAGCTGATCGCTCGCAAGATCGTAGAGAAGCTGGCCGGCAAAGAGGTGGTGGTGTTCGACTAGCCCACCGCAGAGACCACAGAGGCTACAGAGTTTACAGAGCCTACAGAGACACAAGATTCACGATACAGGATGCAGGATGCGGTTGCAAAGGCACGACGGCGTGCCGCCCGCATCCTGTGTCTTCTGTGGCCAAGAAACCCGGTTTTTACCTGCTCGTGTGGTGCCTGAATATTGTCCTCTGGGCATGAGCTGAGACCGGGCCGACGCAGATGGCCTCAAAAACCGGGTTTCTAGACCCCGCGGTGAACCACTCAGATTGCGTGGATCTCGAACGCGTTTGTGCTCGTGTCGTAGATTCCGAAGCTGGGCTTTCCGAAGCGGCCCATCACTTCGCCGGGGTTGGCCCACAGGGTGGAGCCCAGCGTATTGGCCTCCGCAGTGTGGTTGTGGCCGCTGAACACAGCGTCGTACTTGCCTGACAGCGCCAGTGCCTCGCCGAACTCGGGGTAGTGCACCACGGCGATGCGCCGCCCGTCCAGATCCAGGTCGGCCATCGGCTGGTGGAGCGTGACGTTGCCTGCCTTCTGGGCAACGGCCAGCAGCAGGAAGGCATCGCCATCGTTGTTGCCAAAGACCGAGTGCACCGGCCCGTCAAAGCCTTCGGCCAGCGCCTTGAGCGTGAACGGCGCGCAATAGTCCCCGCAAAAGAGCGCCACCTCCGCCTCCTCGGCCATGGCCAGCACCTTCTCCAGATTCCCCAGCCGGTCGTGACAATCGCTCAACACTGCTATCTTCATGCCTCACCTCCGTATTCCTCTGCTATTGAAGAAGACTTTTGCATTCTATCCTACGATGTTGCGGCGGCCCAAACCGCGGGCCACGATGGCCGCTGTGGCCCAGGGCTCTTCTGAAGCCATTCTGTGGCCATGTTGCTCCCCATCTGAAACGCCGGGCGTGCCTGTGCCGATGACAGGACACTCCGCAGGGAGCCGGGCCTGATCCTGGGCCAGCAGAGGCGGCTCCCATGCCGCCGGATTGCTTTGCCACGACAAGTTATGGAGTGTATAATGCACCCGGATCTCGTCGTCCCCATCAGGTAGTAGTGGAGGTGCAGCATGTCAGGCATTACCTGGTTGCATCTGTCGGACCTGCATTTTGCGGCCAACGAGCGCCACACCTGGGATGAGGATGTCGTCCTCAGAGCGTTGCTGCGAGACGTGGAGGGGCGAATCGAGTCCGAAGGCCTGCTTCCCGACTTTGTAGCTGTGTCGGGAGACCTTGCCTTCAGTGGTGGGGCAGACGAATATGCTATGGCCACGCAGTTCTTCGATACCTTGCTGCAGGTCACAGGCCTGTCCAAGGCACGTCTCCTGGTTGTGCCCGGCAACCACGATGTGGATTGGAAGGCGATCACCCGTGGTGCTGCTGCCATCGCTTCATCCCTCGATAACCGGCAGGCGGTGCATGAGGTCCTGAGCACGGCCGAGGATCGCGGCCTGATCTTTCGCAAGTTCCGTCACTACGCTGGCTTCGTAAACGCGTATTTTGGCACGGAGCTCTGTTTTGACGACGAGCATTACTTCTACGTACGACATCTCCCCCTGGCAGACCACCGCCTGGCGGTGTTAGGGCTCAACTCGGCATGGTTGTCCATGGGTGACAAGGACCGCGCTCGCTTGGCGCTGGGTGAGCGCCAGGTCCGTCAAGCTCTCGAAGCAGCGACGGACGCCGACCTGCGGATTGTCGTATTGCACCACCCCTTCGAATGGTTGCAAGAGTTCGACCGAAACGACTGTGAAGCTCTGCTGATGCAGCAATGTGACTTTGTGCTGCACGGGCACCTCCATCGCACGGGGCTGCTGAGCTTGACCATGCCTGATGCCGGCGCGATGATCATCGCCACTGGCGCATGCTACGAGAGCCGTGAATATCCCAATGCCTACAATTTCGTTCATCTCGACCTTGGGGCTGGTGAGGGGACGGCGCACCTGCGCAGGTACAGTGATCAACGTGGCGGGTTCTGGACAAAGGACGTCATGACCTATCGCAATGTCCAGGACGGCCAGTACAGCTTCAGGCTGCCATCGCGCGCTGCGGCGCCAGAGGAAAGAAGACGTGATGCGCCCCGAGTTGCCGTGACACCGGCTGTGGATGCTGCGTTGTTGGAGGCGAACTACCTCCGTCGAGCGCAGACCTCATGTAATGCCTTGCCCTTGGGCCTGATTGACCCGCGCGCGGTGGAGCGGACCCGCCAGCGGACGATGGACCTGCTGCCCCTGTACGTGGCGCTCGACACCCAGACACCCGTGCCCCTGGAGGAGGTCGAGGGCAAGGAGAAACGCCGCCGGCGGGATGCAGAAATGGAAATGGCCCGCGAGACCCGGCCTCAGACCGCTCTCGAAGCTGCGGCCCGCGAGCGGCACA
>JBFEPU010000375.1:0-2499 GCA_041549915.1 Anaerolineae bacterium
GAAGGCGTGACCGTGGTGCAGTTTGTGGCCCAATCGTCGGGCTAGGAGCTTCTGGTCGGCTAGGACCTGCGGGGTTTGCGGGACCCCAGAAGTCTGAATGCGTGGCCCCATCTGGACCTGGCCGGTCCCTCGAGAGCTGGGATGCTACCGAGCACCGGCAGGTCCAGCCAATGTTCCACTTCCTGAGGTGTTTGCACCAACTCCTCCCGCGCCCATTCCAAGGCCAGTGCGATCAGCAAACCCAGCACCAATCCGCCCCCCACGCCAGTGAACGCGAGCAGCTTCTTCCTTGGCCAGGTCTGGCCGGCCGGTTGGGCACCACCGTTAAGCAGGGTCGGGGTCATCCGATCGAGTGGATCTTGGCGCAGGGCGAAAGCCTGCACGTCCTCGACGAAAAGCTGGGCAACCGCCTGGGCGACGCGTTGGGCAAAGATGGGGTCTCTATTGGTGACTTCGATCTTGATCTTGAAATCGGCTTCGAGGGCTTCGGCGCTGATCTGCCTGCTCAGGGCCGCAGCGTCGACGTCGCTCAAGCCCAGTTTTTCGATTGCTCGGCGTGCCATGCCCTCCGACTGAATGCTCGACACATAGTTGCGCAGCAAGTTGATGATGGTCTGGCTCAGGCCCAGCTCAAGACGGGAAGGTGTGACGGCCACCTCTACCAGGGAGGTATAGCGTGGGGTCTGCACCTTGATGAAGCCAAACGCCGCTGCACCGAACAGGGCGGTTACGAGCACAATGACCCAACCCCATCTCAGCAGGACTTGCACATACTCCCAGAGCTCCATATCCTCTCCACGATCGGGGCGATTCCCGAATTGCCCCCTGACACACTCCAAGCGCTTCGCCTTAAAGGGCCCGCTTTCTCTGGCACTGCCTGGTCGATCGATTGTGCGATGCCAGCGACCGGATCGAAGGCTTTGGAAGACAGGCTTCTGGGCCTGCTAGCTCTCCAGGCTCTTCAACCGCTCTTCCAGTTTCGCGTAGCGCTGGCGATAATCCTCCTGTTTGGCGCGCTCCTTGTCCACGACCTCCGCGGGAGCTTTGGTCACAAAGTCACGATTGCTCAGCAGTTTCTCGGCGCGGGACATCTCTTCTTGGATCTCCGCCAGCTGGGCGCTGAGCCGTGCACGCTCGCGGTCGATATCCACCAGGCCTGCCAGCGGCAAGAAGATCTGATAGTCGCTCACCACCAGCGTCAGGGCTTTTGGTGGCTTCTCGGCCAGCTTCCTTTCGATGCGCAACTTGGCCGGATCTACGCGTGCCAGACGGATGAGCACGTCCGCCTGCGCTGTTACCGTGTCGCGCTTCTCTCCCGCGACCACGAGCGCTTCTATTGCTCTCGAGGGGTCGACTTCATAGTCGGCACGCGCGTTGCGGATGGCGCGCACCATCTCCATGATCGGACCCATCTCAACCTCGGCCTCCTCGTCGAGTGGATCGGGCTGAGGCCAGGGAGCGACGATCAGTGCTTCACCCTCGTGCGGGAGATGCTGCCAGGTCTCTTCGGTGACGAACGGCATAAAGGGGTGCAACAAGCGCAGTGTGCGCTCCAACACGTACACCAAGACCGCGCGTGCCCTCTGCGCCTCTGCCTCATCCTCACCGTAGAGCGGCACTTTGGAGATCTCGATGAACCAGTCGCAGAACTCGCCCCACAAGAACTCGTAGATTTGGCGCCCTGCTTCACCGAACTGGTAGCGGTCGATCAGGGAGTTCACGTCGGTGATCAGTCGATTGTGCCGGCTCAGGATCCAGCGCTCTGGCAGGCTTAGCATCGTTGGATTCTGCTTCCACACAGCAGCCGCCTGAGCCGCGTCCTGCATGCTGTAGCGCCCATCCAGGTTGCTGGTTATGAAGCGGGCTGCATTCCATATCTTGTTGCCAAAGTTGCGCGCGCCCTCCACCTTTTGCAGGGAGAGCTTCATGTCATTCCCTGGTGTGCTGCCGGTTAGCAGCGCGAAGCGCAGCGCGTCGGCGCCATAGTCTTCGATGACCACTAAAGGATCCACCACGTTGCCCTTGGATTTGCTCATCTTCTGGCCGTGCTCGTCACGGATAAGACCATGCAGATACACAGTGTGGAAGGGGTGTGTGCCGGTCATCTCCAGCCCGAGCATGATCATGCGCGCAACCCAGAAAAAGAGAATGTCGTATGCGGTTTCCATCACGTCCGTGGGATAGAAGTAGCGCAGGTCTTCCGTGTCTTCTGGCCAGCCCAGCGTGGAGAACGGCCACAGCCCGGACGAGAACCACGTATCCAGGATATCAGGGTCCTGCCTGACGCTGGTGCTGCCACATTTCTGGCAAGCGGCCAGCGTGGCCTCGATGGTTGTGCTCATGTAGCCGCAGTCGTCACAATGCCACACCGGGATGCGGTGTCCCCACCACAGCTGCCGCGATATGCACCAGTCACGAATGTTCTCCATCCAGTTGAAGTAGACCTTGCTGAATCGATCGGGTACGAAGCGGATGCGCCCGTCGCGGGCCGCGGCCATC
>JBFEPU010000376.1:0-2478 GCA_041549915.1 Anaerolineae bacterium
ATTGACGGCTACACTGTATACACCAACAACGCCGTCACGATGGCCATGAGGGGCTTTGGGGCTACCCAGCCTCCGGTGGCCCACGAGCAACAGATGAACAGGCTGGCTGAAGCGCTGGACATGGACCCTGTGGAACTGCGGCTAAGAAACCTGCTTGAGGAAGGGTCAGTAGCTGTGACAGGCAATCGCATGCCCCCCGGGGTGGGCATCAAGGAAACACTGCGGCAGGCTGCGCTGTCAGCGGGGTGGACACAAGAAGGAGTCCACTGGCTCAAGCCCGACCTGGGCCAACCCTCGGCCGCCCACAAGCGGCGGGGCATCGGCGTGGCCTGCGCCTACAAAAACGTTGGTTACTCTTTTGGCTTCGACGACAAGACCACGGCGCGCGTCGAACTGAATTTGCAGCAGTCGGGAGCCATCGACAACGTGCAGGTGTGGGTGGGTGCTTCGGACGTGGGAGAAGGGGTGCACACCGCCTTGGCCCAGATCGCTGCTGAGGCGCTTGGTGTGCCGTTGCAGAGGATAGAGATCGCCCCACTGGACACTGCGGAGGTACCTGATGCAGGGTCATCCTCTGCCTCACGGCACGTGTACATCTCTGGCAATGCCGTGCTGCGGGTTTGCCAGGAAGCGGAAGCAAGGCGGCAGGCTGTCCTGCGTGCCGAAAGCGGGGAAACGCGAGTCCAGGCAGAGCACACATTTCGGGGGCGCAGCGTTCGTTCCACGACTGCCTACGATCCGCAGACTGGCCAGTGTGAGCCGCACATCAGCTATGGCTACGCCACGCAAATCGCTCTGGTCGAAGTGGATATGCAGACGGGTGATGTAGAGGTGCTGAAGATCTGGGCTGCCCATGACGTGGGTCAAGCAGTCAACCCAGATATGATCATCGGCCAAATCGGCGGCGGGGTGCACATGGGGCTGGGCTATGCACTGATGGAGGAGTTCATCCAGCAAGAAGGTCTGGTGCGCACGCGCAACTTTGCCGAGTACCAGATCCCCACCTCGCTGGACATGCCCACCGAGGTCATCCCCATCATTGTCGAAGTGCCCGATCCCACCGGGCCATATGGAGCCAAAGGCCTCGGTGAGATGACCACCTTGCCCACCGCGCCGGCTATCATCAGCGCCATACATGACGCCAGCGGCGCGTGGATCACGCGGCTCCCAGCAACTGCAGAGAAGGTGCTAATGGCGGTGAAAGGCCATGGAGAAGCAGAACATCACCCTGCACGTTAATGGCATTCCTTTGCAGCTGCAGGTCTGGCCCCAAACCTCACTGCTGCAATTGCTGCGTGATGAGATACATTTGACAGGTACCAAGAACGGCTGTGGGCGCGGGCACTGCGGAGCGTGCACAGTCGTCGTCAATGGCCGAGCTGTGCGCGCTTGCATCACTCGAGCTGCGCGGCTGGATGGTGCACAGGTCGAGACAATCGAGGGCCTGGCACAAGGCGGTGAACTGCATCCCCTGCAGCAAGCCTTTATCGATCAAGGGGCCGTACAATGCGGTTTCTGCACACCAGGTATGATCATGGCCGCCAAGGCCCTCCTGGACGGCAATCCCCAACCGACCCATGAGGACATCGTCAAAGCTCTGACGTCAAACCTGTGCCGCTGCACCGGATATGCCAGCATCCTCCGCGCGGTGCATGCAGCAGGCGACACAGGCCCAACATTCACAGAAGCTGTGGTTCGCGGAGCCCAGGCTCAGATCATTGGACAAGCGGTGCCGCGCCCGGATGCCCGCGCCAAGGTCACTGGCGAGGCGATCTTCGCTGCGGACCTCTACTTTGAGAACATGCTGCATGCCAAGATATTGCGCAGCACTCATGCCCACGCCCGAATAGTGCGCATAGACACCGCCAAGGCGCGTGCGCTGCCCGGAGTGGCAGCGGTCTTGACCGCGGAGGACATTCCCGGCGCCCGCACACATGGCACCATCCGCGCTGACTGGCCGACGCTCTGCTGGGACAAGGTGCGATACACGGGTGATGCCCTGGCTTTGGTAGCTGCGGAGACGGAAGCGATTGCAGAGCACGCTGTATCTTTGATCGAGGTGGACTATGAGCCGCTTCCCGCCGTCTTCTCCCCGCAGCAAGCTCAGGCTCCAGATGCACCAATCGTCCATGAGAACACGCCGGGCAACTTACTCAAGCATATCAGGGTGCGTAAGGGAGATGCAAAGTCTGCCTTCGGCCAGTCTGACATCGTTGTTGCGGAGCACTATCGCACCCCTTTCATTGAGCATGCTTATCTGGAGCCAGAAGCAGGAGTGGCAGTCCCGGGTGCCGATGGTCGTATCACCGTCCACGTTGGTTCCCAGATCCCATTTGAAGACCGCCGCCAGGTGGCTGAGGCGCTCGCCGTCCCCGAGGAAGATGTGCGCATTGTGCAGACAGCGGTGGGCGGTGCCTTCGGTGGCAAAGAGGACATCACCGTCCAGATTCCAGCCGCGCTGCTGGCCCGAGCCACTGG
>JBFEPU010000377.1:0-2469 GCA_041549915.1 Anaerolineae bacterium
ACGACCGGCACTTCCCACCGGCGGGAAGGCCAGTGCATCGCACCGCGATAGGCCAAGCTGCACCGCTTGAAGCCGCCAACCGGCCCGGCATCCACCTTGTTGGGCTACAGCGCAGGCCCTCTACGCGCCGAGATCAATTCGTGCACTTGGAATACGAACTCCCTCTCGCTGTCCACGACAACCCCGTGCCCTGACTTGTGCAAGACCAGCTGCTCCCTGTCCGGTGCCGCTAGCTGCCCATGTTTACGCGGCCCAGTCACTTGCGCCTTCCGCCGCTAGGCAGCAAATGCATGAAAGCGCGTAGCGACACGACGACCACAACGGTTCCGGTGAGGATGAATAGCAGGCCACGCATCGGCCGTGGAATAAACTGCAGGGTCAAGTACCAGACGAACTCGGGGAAGGGCTGCACACGGTACAGGTGTGTCAGAATGTAGGCGATGCCAAGGCTCAACCACACACCGCCAAACACGAACAAGATCAGCAACCGGCCCGCACTGCGGCTCAATTGCGGCAGGCTCGCCACCAAGGCGCCTTTCGTGCCAGGAACTGGAGACAGAAGTCTCAAGCTTGGGGAGAATTCCGGCGTCTCCTCCGCTTTGGCGACCTCGTCATCCAGCTGCGAAATGGAAGATGGAAGCCGAGGGTGACCCCACATCTGATTGGCCTCTTCCTCCGCCAGCACAAAGCACGTCGCTGAGTGAAAGTCACGGGCAATTGGAAAGTCGCGCGGTTCGGGCTGATGCTCGCCGTAGAGATCGCCGATACTGTGGCCATCCAGGACCAGCACTGGCCGGCAGCCTACCTTATAGGCCAGGTTAACGTCATTGGGTTCACTGCATAGCAGATAGCACTCATCCAGTCTTAGGTCGAGCTGAGCAGCTGCAGCATAGAGAAAACCAGGATGCGCGGTCCAGCAGCCGCAGCCGTCTTCTGACCGGTGTGGACACTGCAGTAAGGCATCCACCCGTCCGCCTCCCTCGCGGATCAGATCCAGCATGCGCTGCATCACCCCTTCCTCTGCTGCCTGGGTCTCGGCGCTTGTACCGCACGGTGTGGCATCCAGCACGATGATGTACAGATCCTGAGCAGCCAGGGTGTGCAGGTCCTTCGCGACGCCAGGGCGCAGCTGCATTGCCCCTGATTCCCCTGCGTCAGCCGACGCCACTTGCAGCAAACAATCTCGTTTGACGAACAGAGCCTTCAATCCAACCTCCTGTGTCCCCCGCCGCGGGTAGAATTGGACATTGGGTGAGCAAACCTGTGCGACGCTCTGGCGCCCCAGACACAGCTCATCTGCAGTCTTTCACACGAGACCACAAAAGTCGCTCCGTTGGGGTTGTTCGCGCCATCTCATACCCGCTCCCCAATCCCCGCAAAGGCCTCCTGCACTTCTGCGCCAGCGTCATCGGGTAGAAGCACGATCAGATGATTGCAGGCACGGGAGCAGCCTGTGTAGAGCAGCGGGATAAGATCTTCGCGCCAGTGCTCCAATTCGACGAGAATGATCACGGGGCGCTCCAGACCCTTAAACGCATAGATGGTGCTGAAGAAGATCTGACCTGCTGGTGCAGGCCAGGTGGTGGTGAATGATGACCCCTCACCAACCACATCTTGCCAGAGCCGACTGCCTTCATGAAGAGGACCGAGTACGGCGATCTGATCGGGGGGTACGTGCTCACCCTCAACCAATCTGCACAGGGTGTCCTGCAGCGTGGCCTGTAGGCCTCTCTCCGGGGCGTAGGTGACCACTTCAACCGGTCTGCCAACTGGCCCATAAGCGCTCGGGCGCTCCTCGGCCTCATAGAACTGCACCACCACCTTGTGAATGCTCTGGGTATTGCGACAGTTCACGCTGAGGCAGTACGGCTCTCCTGGGATGGGGAAAGTACCTTGCTTGACATACAGACGCTGATTGTCGTCATAGAAGATGTAGAGGATGCCACCGTCTGGGTCAGCGAGCAAGCTCTGCAATGCAACCCACCAGTGTTCCTCAAAGTCCTGCCCCTCATCCACGACAATGGCGTCGTAGCGAAGGTCTGAGATGCCAGCAGCTTCAGTCAGGGCTTGCGGCAGTTGCTCACCAACGAAAACGTCGCTGGATCCCTTCTTGTGGGGCAGCACATTGGCCTGCTCAGCCTTCCTATAGCATAGCTCATGGAAATTGACAACATCGAGGCTGGGAAACAGATTCAACCGCGCACGCAAGTCCATCGCCAGATTCCTGTTGAAGCACGTGAGCAGAACGCGGAACCCTTGTCCAGCCAACCGGGTTGCTTTTTCCGCAGCTAGCATCGTTTTGCCTGAGCCAGCGCATCCACAGATCAGCGCCCTGCGCTGCCGGGTGAGCAGATCAAGGGCCTGGTACTGCTGCTCCGTGAGCCGAACAAGTTGCTGATCCTCCCGGACGAATTCGCCCCACAGAGCTGGTCTTAGCTCCCATCCCCTTCCCAGCAGCTCTACGAGAGC
>JBFEPU010000378.1:0-2468 GCA_041549915.1 Anaerolineae bacterium
AATCCGGCACGAGGATCATGGCGGTCCATTTCCATGTTTCCTTGTTGGCCTCAGCAAAGGCCGCCATGTCGTCGGCCCACCACAGGCCTTCCAGCGGCATCACCTTAAAGTCCAGTCCCTGCGCCTTGGATGAGAACTTGACTGTATAGGCCACGGAGTACAGCGCGCCAAGCGCGATCCCGTATTCCTCGCCGCCAGGCGCTCCCCGACCGTCGATCATCAGGAACTTGAGCGGCGGCACGTCGATCGCCGTGACCTCTTTTTTCGACGGTCTGTACAGGTGCTTGAGTTCCTTCATCAGGTCAACCTTCTCCATTGTTCCCCTCCCCTTGCTGTGTGATTTGTGGTGCGAGTGAGCACACCGTGTGCGTCACCCTCCGACGACCTGCTTCAGCCCTTCCCAGGCGGCCTGCTCTCGATCTGCGATTACCTTCATTCGTGATGTGGCCTCTGGCAGCAGCGCCGCCGGGTCAGGTGCCTCGTAGGCCTGCTTGAAGATCTCCGCGACCTCCTGCCACTGGTCACCGATCTCATGCATCCGCTCTCCGACGTCGGCCAGCGACGACTCGCCAGTGATGTCTGCAGCTTCCTGCAAGAAGCGTCCGTACATGTAGCGGAAGATGCCGCCGCCTGTTCCACCTGTGTAGTCAATGAAGATGAAGATGTTGAGGCAGGTCCAGCGCAGCCTCTGCTCCCCAATGTGCTTCGGCCATTTCATCGTTCGCTTGGCCGCCGTGCGAATGCCCTGGACGCCGAAATTGCTGATCGGCGGCTCCAGCATGCCTTTGGTCACTTCGCGGATCGCTTGCCGGATCTCTTCGGCGGTGGGTGGTCGGGCGTGGCCAAAGCTGAAAGAGAACCACTGGTGTTGCGGCGGAAAGGGCTTGTGCTTGGAGCCGCGCGCCTGGGCCAGGCTTTCCCAGGACACAGCGTGGACTTCCGCATCGCGGTCGGCCATCAACACCTGCCTCGATTCGGGATCGTAGCCAGCGACAACGACGCTGTGCGCGCCGAAATGATAGTCCTCCGGCAGGTCGAGGTAAGGCAAGAAGCCCATGTCGGCCATGATCATCACCGGCTCGCCTGCTGTTAGCATCTCCAGCAGCGCCTTCTCTCCCCTGGCAGCACTGCCGGTACGGTGGGATTCCACCTGAACCCCGGTCCGCCTGCCCACCGTCTTCTCTAGGCCCTCTTCGCCCGGCCGCTCGAAATTCGCCCTGCCCCCATAGAAGGGGTCCATTCCCTTCTGCTGCCAGTACAGGAATCCCACTCCCGAGCCCAGCCCAAGCAGCATTTCCTCGCTGATCGGGTAGCCGTGGAATTCGTAGATGTGGCGCAGAGACCCGGTGACACAGTGGTGCGTCTCGAACGATTGAAAGCCATCCAGCGGTTTCAGCACGCTTTGCTCCTTCGTCCTACTCTGCGGTCGGCAGGTTCAAGGTGCCTAGTGCAAGTTCGACTCTTCCGCCTGCGGGGCCGCTTCGCGACTCCTGACCTCCAGCTGATGAATGAAGCGCCGTGCCCATGCCAGCTCTGCCTCGATCACCGCAACGCTGTGGTCGAACATGGCAGCCAGGAAGTAGGGCATTGGCGCCAGTTCCTGCGACCGTGCGCGGACGCGCTCAAGTTGTTTCGCCAGGTGCTCGGCGTAGTGGCGAAGAGCCGTGATCGCTTCTTCGTGTGCCAGGCCTGGTAGATTGCTGAGCCCCAACAGGAAGGAGCTGTAGCGCTGCATCGGCTGTGACAGAGCCTCCAAAGTCGCGTCGTGCCAGGCATCCAGCCCGTCTTGGGTGACGTGGTAGACCTTGCGTGCCGGCCCTCGCGCCTGGTCCTGTTCGATGCGGCTTTCCACCCAGCCATTCCGCTCCAGCTTCTTCAACACATAGTAGATGGAAGAGAAACCGATCTCCGTCCAATCGCGCATGCCGCGGTCTTCAATGACGCGCTCGATTTCGTAACCGTGGCGGGGCGTTTCGACAACCAGGCTCAGTATGGCCAATTCCGCGTTCGTCATCAGTAACTATCCTAGTAGTAGGGTATTCTATCACTAGTATAGCACAGCCGCACCACTTTGTCAAGTGGAGGCATGTTGGTAGAGTGTGTCCAGCGATGGCTGGTGGGGTAGGCGAGATGCTCCTCGAGTTCTCGCAGAACTCGCAGGTGGTATGACCGGCACGGTCCCCAGCTAGGGTTTCGCCAGGTCCTGGATTCGGGATTGCAGCAGAGCCGCCCCCTCGGGATTGGGTGGCAGCGGCGCGACCGATTCGGCTGCCGGTATGATGTGCTGGTTCATGAGCCTCTCCGGCAGGAAAAAGTCGTTCTCGCTGAGATCGCTGGTGAAGACCACCACCAGGTCTTTGTCGGGCACCACGACGATGTACTGTCCTGCGTAGCCCAGCGCCATGTAGTAGCCGGAGGCATCTACCCACCACTGATACCCGTAGCCGTCCGAGAGAGTTGCTTGGATG
>JBFEPU010000379.1:0-2464 GCA_041549915.1 Anaerolineae bacterium
GCGACGCTGGAGGCCGTGCTGGTGGCGGTCTGTGTTGCCGGGCTCATGTTGGGTAACCTATACTGGAAGGATTTTTGGTTGGCTCTCACCTATATCGTGGTGGTGGCGAATGTACAGCGGCGGGCGGAGGGAGAGGTTGTCTGGTGGCGAAAGTAGCGGCATTGTGATGCCGCCGCGGCGGCCGGGGTCCTTGATTGAAAGCCTGGCTTACAGTGCCGTGGTCCGCTCTGCGGGCCACAGCCCACTGGTGGACGAACTGCTCTTGAGCCTGATGCAGCAATCGCTCACGCCGGCAGAGATTGTGATCGTGTTGTCCCATGGCACGGCGCCTTGGCACCCACCGCACTCGAGGTTGGTTCGGTTTGAATATGCCTCGGGTGGTATGGTCGCGGCGCGTGAGATGGGGATTCGTGTCGCACAACGCCGCTACCTGCTGCTGCTTGATGACGACATCGCGTTCCGCTCGGCCGAAGCTGTCGAGATACTCTTTGCGACGATGCTGCGGCGCGCTGCACAGTGCGCGATACCCTATCATCCTGACTCCTACCCTCGGGGCATGCGGCAGATTCTGTGCGCGCTGTTCGGCATGGCTGTGCCGACCGGGGATTCCCGCCTGGGGTACACACCTGGTGGAGGATTCTACTATCCCAGGAGGTTTTCGCCAGAGCAGCCTTACGAGGTCGAGGGAGGACCTGGACGTTGCATTGCGGTGGATCGTGACTTCCTGATGAGGCAGCAGGTGCTCGGTGATCTCGATCTTGAGCGGGTTGCCTACGCTCAGCGCGACGATGGCGCATTTGTGCTCGACGCCGTTCGTCATGGGGGCAAGGCAATCCTGGTTGGGAATGTCCCGTACACCCATCTGGGAGCGGTCAGAAGGCTGTCGCCCCAACGCCTGCATCGGTTCTATGAGGCGGAGGTGTTCAACAACTGGGTCTTTTGGCGCAAGTACATCAAGGGTCGTTACCCATCTCGGGCTGTGCCAGCGCTCTCCTTTGGATGGCTGTTGATGGGAGTTCTCGTATTTGCCGTGGCCAGCTCTGTTCGACATGCGACGCTGTCGCCTTTGCGAGGGGCCACGTCTGGCTTTATCAAGATGGTGCAGGCCTGCCGCAGAGGTGAGCACGCGTGAGCAGACTGCGCGTGCTGCACGTCATCCCCGACCTGGTCCCAGGTGGCGCGCAACGACTGGTGGTGGATTTGCTGGAGGCTTTCGACCGTGAACGCTTTGAGGTGGCCGCCGTGAGCCTCTATGCAGAGAGTGGCAAGCCATTGGAGAGGGAGGCACGGGACAAGAGGCTTCCCGTGTACTACCTCAACAAACATCGCGGGTTGGATTTGGGCGTAGCGCCACAACTCTATCGTCTGTTCCGGGCTTATCGGCCGGATGTGGTGCACACGCACCGCTATGCTTTGCGCTACGCTTTGCCGCCCACGATACTGTGCCGCATCCGGGGGCGGGTTCACACCCTGCACAACTTAGCGCAGAGGGAGGTAGACTGGATGGGGAAGCCCATCCGCTGGCTCGCTTTTCGATGGGGCAGCCTGCTGCCTGTTTGCCTCTGCCAGGAAACCGCCAGAAGCGCTCAGACCCTGTACGGGTACGGGATGAGGGTGGCTGTCGTGCACAATGGGATTCCGACGGCCCGATTCGTGTCCGCAGGGACGCCCACCAGCGACCAACAGAGAGACATCACAATCTTGCACGTCGGGCGCTTCTCGCCACAGAAGAATCACCGACTCCTGATCCAGGCGTTCGAAGTGGCATCAAAGGAGCTTCCTGGCATTCAGCTGTGGCTTGTGGGTGATGGTCATCTCCGCGTACCGACGGAGGAACTCGTCTCATCGTGCAGAATGCAGCGCAGGATCCTATTCCTGGGAGAGCGTACGGATGTACCGGCCCTGCTGTCTGAAAGTGATATGTTCGTCCTGTCGTCAGACTACGAAGGGATGCCCCTCAGCGTCTTGGAAGCGATGGCTGCGGGCAGACCAGTAGTCAGCACCAACGTAGGAGGCATCCCTGAAATTGTGGACGACGGTGTGACTGGCTTGCTGGTACCACCCGGGGAGCCTCAAGCCCTGGCTCAGGCCATTCTCTTGCTGGCGCGCAACCCCGAACTGCGCTGCCAGATGGGCCAGGCGGGCCAGAGGGTGGCAATCGAGTGCTACGATATCGCACAGACTGCCCGGGGCTACGAAGCGCTGTACTTGAAGCTGATGAGTGATAGGGAAAAGGCATGAGGTTTCGTCCCTACGGGCGCCTGCTCCTCCGTTGGCTGCGTATACTCTCGGGGCGCAGCTACTATCATCATCCGCAGCCTTTGGGCAAGATGTTCAGAGCAGGCGAAATAGCCGGGTACTTTAACGATCTCACGGCAAAGACGCAATGGCACGGCGACCTCGATGATGAGGGAATCCCCGTCAACGTGCTGGCCGATGGGCGCAGCGTGCGCTTTGTGACCAC
>JBFEPU010000380.1:0-2447 GCA_041549915.1 Anaerolineae bacterium
CCGCGCAGCCCAGGGTGCAGGGGCAGATGCCTGCCTGGTGGTCACGCCATTCTTCCTGCATCCCTCTGACAAGGGCATTTACCAGCATTTCTACCAAGTGGCGAGTGCGGTAGACCTGCCCATCATTCTGTACAACATACCACAGACGGTGGATGCCTACCTGCCTCGTACCGTCGTCGAGGACCTGGCCGACATTCCCAACATTGTCGGGCTCAAGGATTCCTCGGGCAACCTGACGTACACCATGGAAGTGCTGGAGATGACCGCGGGGCGACTCAACGTGCTCGTTGGCCACGACGAAGTGGTCTTGCCCGCCCTGGCTGGCGGCTGTAGCGGCATGATCTTGGCCAGTGCTCAGGTCTTCCCTGAGGTCTGGCAGCGAGTGTATTCTGCTGTCCAGCAAGGTGACCTGGTAGCGGCTCGCAGGCTCCAACTCAGTGTACAGAAGCTGGCACGGATCTTCTGCCGACACGGCGGTGGTGTGGCGGTCAAGGCGGCGTTGAATATGATGGGTGTCAGGGTTGGCCGGCCTCGCAAGCCGCTTCGCAGCATGGGCGGCGTACTGATCCACGAAGTAAGGGCGGAGATACGCCTGGAGCTGGAGAAGCTGGGTAAGATTCCAACCGCTGAGATCGAGGTTGCTGCGCCCGCGGAGCTGCTCGCAGAACGCTTCTCTGCCCTGGGGTTGCCTGCCGAGAATCTGCAAGCGGGCAATGTGCGCCTGGCGACAGCACAGGCGGGACAGGGCGTGGAGAGGATCCAGCTGGATCTGGTGGCGGGCCCCAAGACTGGTCCCATTGGCGAGGCATATGCGCTGCAGCTCACGTACCCCCGGCACGGTCATGAGGCCCTGGCAGCCATCCTTGAGCCTAACCTGACTGTGCGACCGGCCACGCTCATCGTGCCTGCTGTTGAGCTGAGGAACCTGCGGCAAGCGAACATGATCTACGGACCAACGCAGGCTGCCGTCGGAAAGGCTATCGTGGATGGTCTTGCTGTTGGCTGGATCTCACAATCTGCGATGGATGATGAGGTGATCATGGTGCAGGCTACTGTGCATCCTAATGCCTTAGATCGCCATCAACTCTACTGGAATGCCTACCAAGCTATGACAGAGGCTCTCCGGAACGCCTTTGTCGGAGGTTGCTGAGCATGGAATGCAAGCAAGAGAAGAACAAAGTCACCTGTACATGCAGTTATGAGCCGTGCGCCAGAAAGGGGATCTGCTGCGAGTGCATCGACTACCATTGGCGTCATGGCGAACTCCCAGGCTGCCTGTTTCCGCCGCAGATGGAGCGCACCTATGATCGGTCGCTTGCTCGCTTCATCGCCTGCCACCAGCGGTAGGAGGCGATGGTGAACAAGAAACCCGAGTGGTTCAAGGGGATATTCCCCGCACTGGTGACGCCTTTTGCCGATGGCCAGGCTATTGACGAGGCGGCGTATCGCTCCTTGATTCGCCATCTTCTGCCGCACGTGAACGGCATTGTGCCCGTGGGCACTACCGGAGAGTTTGCCTACATGAGCGCTGAGGAGAAGCGCAGGGCGATTGCTCTCGCGCTCGATGAAGCTGCCGGGCGTGTCCCTGTCGTCGCCGGCACGGGCTGTCCAAGCACACGCGAGACTGTGGCTCTGACGCAATACGCGAAAGAGGCAGGGGCACTGGCTGCCCTCGTTGTTGCGCCCTACTACTTGAAGCCGGCCTACACCGAGGTGTACGAGCACTATGAAGCAGTGAACCGGGTGGGCTTGCCTATCATCCTCTACAACATCCCGCAGTGCGCAGGGACGCACTACAGGTGGTGGACAGCAGAGGGGATGGCCTACCTGGACAATGTCGTTGGCATCAAGGACTCTAGCGGTGACATGCCGTTCCTGATGGCAATGCTCGAGAAGGTCAAAGGACGCATCTCCATCTTCTGTGGGCATGATGAGATTGTCACCGCCGCTCTGGCTGCCGGTGCGGACGGGGCGATCCTGGCTAGTGCCAACCTCATTCCTGACATCTGGCAGCAGATCTACACCGCCGTGCACAGTGGACACCTGGCCACGGCGCAGACTTTGCAGGCCGATATCCAGATCCTGGTGCGCCTGATCGTGCGCCAAGGTTCTGTACAGGCGGTCAAAGAAGGCCTGCAGATGATGGGGTTCGATGTGGGCAACGCGCGACTGCCGATCATGCCGGGTGGCGCCTTTCCCCGTGAAGCTCGGGAGGACCTCCGCTGGCAGCTGGAGAAACTGGGCAAGATTGTGCCGCGAGAGGTGCACTACGAGATTGGTGGCAAGGCCGTGCGTACCCAACTCCCAGCCACACCTCAGACGCCAGAGCAGATCAAAGGCTTTGCCCTGCGGATGGGCGAGGGGTTCGCCGGACCGCCGTTCTTCGAACTGGCGCACATAGACCTACTTCTTGGAGAGCGCGGTGGGCCCGTTGAAAGTGCAATCGA
>JBFEPU010000381.1:0-2447 GCA_041549915.1 Anaerolineae bacterium
CCGGATGTCAGTGTGAACTGACCGGCCAGTGTGAGCAGGTCTAGTTCGCGGAGGTCCACCTCCGGTTGGAGCTGGGCCCGCAAGAGATCTGTCCACAGGGCGAGACGATGTGCATAGTTGGGCTCTGAGAACTCGAGGAACACTACCGTCCGCCGGCGCTCGATGCCGGCTGGCTGCCAGGCACGCTGTCCCGACACCACCACGAGGCCAGCGTGGCGGCACAGCTCCGTCACCAGTTCAGGCGCTAAGAATCGACCCTTACGGAAATCTGCTCCAGGTTCTGAGCCAAAGGCTTGATCCCAGCCGTCAAGTATGGGGATCGCACCGGTCAGTCGGGCATCACGCAGCGACAGCTTGACGGCTTGCCAGGGATCTGTGCCAGAGACGGCGAGCGCCTCCAGATCGACGTGCAGCAACTGACGGCCTGCCCTGGCGCCAAGTAGTTCTGCTGCGGCCTGGCGCCGGAGTTGGTCTGGTCCATACAACACGACGATCGGGGGAAGCTGATCCTTGGTGAGGGGATTGGCACACCGCTCCAGCATTTGGCGCAGGCTGTCATCCCCGACACGCAGTGCGCTCGATCCATCTTCTTGGGGTTGTACCAAGGTGGCATGCTGTCCGAGAAGTGGGTGTGGCTGGTAGCTGCCTAGAAGCCAAGCAATGATGGTCTCGTTGACTCGAAGTGGCTGGCCGAGGAACGAATCGCGGCTGCGATCGCCGCTGGACCGCTCCAAAATGCAGTGCCTGAAGAGCGGCGCCTGAGCGGAAAGGCGATCCGCCAGGGCCAGGCGGCCTACCGGTTCCCCGGGCCCCAGCAGGTCGAGCACCAGGCTGATGCTCGGCTGCTTGCGTGTCACGTCGTCCTGCAGAAAACCATAGAGCTGCTCAAAGCGCACATCAAGGCTGGGAGCCAGGCAGACCAGAAGGGCATCAAGGTCGAATCGATCCAGATCAAAGGCCTCGGCCAACCGCTTCAGCCGCGGTGCCGTGCCCAGCTTGTCAGCGGCCTCCAGAAGACCTTCTGCTTCGTCCACTGCTGCAGCATATGCATCGGCTAGCGCTTGCTCCTCAGCCCCATCCAGCGAGACCACATCTCCCCAGTTAGCACCGAAAGGACGCCGGGCCAGCGCCTCTGCAGTTGCAGCGGAAAGTTGCAGCCCACGAAACCGATCGCTCGGATCCTGCCCAGCCAGTTGCCAGCGCCTAACCTGGTAACTCACCACAACGTCAATGCGGGCCAGCTCAGCATACAGGTGGCCGAGACTGATCTCTGTCTCGGATAGATGGTCGATACCCTCTCCAGATCTCATATCAGTTCTGCGTGTGCCTAGCTCTGCTCTACATCCAGCGTATCCTGCCAAATGAGACCCAATTCTTTACGGATTACCTCACTGATGCTGTCCAAGTCACGAATATAGGAGCGTTCCCCGGTGAGAACATTGTCGATCGAACCTCTCCATTTCGTCGTGTGCCCAGGGTCGTCTATGCCCTCTTTCCATACGCGCACGACAAAGGAAAAGGTTTCTTGGGGCATGCCACACCTCCACTGTACCTGGAACCAATCAATTGTAGGATCAGGCCGGTTGCGACAGATCGACGATGATGGGAGAAGCGAAGGGGGCGGTCATCAGTGGCGCCAGCTACTGCGATTCAAGAAAGATATCGGATCGCGGCCGTGCTCATACAGTAACAGAGTCGCGTCTACGACGCGTCCCACGAACGTCTCTAGGCATCAGACTCATCGTCTATCGGCGCCTCTCGTATGGCATCGAGCATTTGCGAGATCTGCTGCAATTCGGCGTCTGCCTGATCGAGTGTAAGACGCAGGCGGTGCAGAGTGTGGTGGGCCTGTTCCAGCAGCAGCTGGATCGATTCACTCTGCGCATCTTGGCTCGCGATCACACTCTGTGTCAGTGCTAGCCCCGTGGTCGCAAAGCCTTCGCGCACGATCTGTTGGTAGAGCTGCGTCGTTTCTTCCATGGGGGCTACTTGCAGCTCATCCAGCAGGATCTGCACGCACCGCTTGTACTGCTGCAGCGCGCCAGCCCGATCCCCTTGGAGCCAATGCAGGCGCATCACCTGCCGGTGGATCATCTCGCGGGTTTCGTCCAGAGACAGGATCTTTGCAGCATACGCCAAACCGGCCTCGTAGGTGCCGTTTGCTTCGTGAAAACTTGCGAGTTGGCTCAGGCTTGTGATGTAGAGGACGTTCAGCCGTTCCCGCTCGATTATGCACCAGTCTTCGTAGACGCCCTCCAAGAACTCACCCGTGTATAAGCCGACTGCATGAGCCAATTCGGCAGCCGCGTCGACGGTGACGGCAATGCACTTCGCCTGCCCATTGGTTTCATCTAGTGTAAATGTTTCGTACAGTTGTCGCGCGCGCGCGCGTCGTCGTCGTCGACTCACCGTTGTCGATGGCAGTCGCGCTACCGGCGTCGGCGCCA
>JBFEPU010000382.1:0-2445 GCA_041549915.1 Anaerolineae bacterium
GCACCACGCACCTATCGCCGTTACCTCTACTGGAAAGCATGTTTGTTCGATTTTTCGAGGCGCAACCCGCTCCTTCACTACAGGGCGACGCGCGTATCAACGGTAGAGATACGTAGGCCTGAAGCGTACACGATATACAGGCGAATTGTCGAATTGGGCAATGAGCTTTCATTTCCTCAGTATCGCCTCGATCACGTGGCGGCGGGCGAGCAGGGAGGCCGGCAGGTCATTCGCTACTCACAGGTGGCCGATGGAGATCTGGCAGCAGACAAGGAGGGCGGCGACCTTCTCAAGACCCTGGCCAATATCCGTCGTCAGGCGCGTGCAAGCTGGGCCGAGCTCAGCCTGAACTCGCTGTATCTGGGTGTTGGCATGCTGAGCTGGTTTTCCGAGCAGGATGCCCAGGATCGAAGCGAGGCGCCGCTGATCCTCGTCCCGGTGGAGCTCTTTGCGCGTGGGCGACATCGCTTCTTCCTCAAGCTGATCGATGATGACATCGTGCTCAATCCCACCCTGGCTGTCTATCTGGCCGATCCTCGCTTTGGCCACGAGGTTACTCTGCCCGAATTCGATAGCGCGGCGATAGATGACCTGCCAAGGTACTTACGGCGGGTGCGAGACCAGGTTAAGCAGCGCGACTGGAGCATCGACGAGCGAGTTGTGTTGCGCCTCTTTTCGTTCCAGACCGTGCGGATGGCCGAGGATCTGGATGAAGCGCGGCGTCTTTGCATCTTTCCGGGGATCATGCGAGCGATCGCGGGCGACACTGTGAGCGAGCCACCGCCTGAATCTCCTGTGGATGACCTGGATTGCAGTCTGGATCCGACCGATATCTTCCAGGTCGTGGATGCCGACGCAAGTCAGGTTCGCGCACTCGCCGCCTGCCGCGCGGGATCCGATCTTGTGATCCACGGACCGCCAGGCACCGGAAAGAGCCAGACGATCGTCAACCTTATTGCACAATCCGTCTTTGATGGAAAGACCGTCCTCTTTGTCAGTCAGAAGAAGGCTGCGCTTGACGTAGTGCTGCGGCGGATGACCCAGGTCGGACTGGCGGATCTATGTTTGCCAGTGCACAGCGATAGGGCAAGCAAGTCGAACGTGCTTGCAGGCATGCGGGCTGCCTGGCAGGCCGCTCATCCTCGTGTGAGCAGAACCCGTCTACGTGGCTTCGGCAAGCTGCAACGCCAGCGTGCCCGGCTGAACAATGTCTCGCAGGCCCTCAACCAGCCGCGTGGCCCGCTGGGCTGGACGATCCAGCACGTTCACGGGCGCTTACTGCGGCTCAGCAGCGCTGCTGACACCAAGGGCCAGCTGCCAGCGATCGAAGAACCCCTGGACATGGAACCTGCCGAGTGGCAGGAACTGGTGGATGCGGCCGAGGCTGTAGAAGATGCTTTTCACGCTCTCGGCTGCGACCCCACGATCCATCCCTGGCGTCAGTTTCGATGGGAGCACTACGACCCGACAACGCCGGCAGAAGTGGAATCCAATCTCTCCGCATTGAGAACTGTGGTGGTGAACCTGGAAAGCACGGGACACGCGGTTGCGGCTGCACTGGCCTTGCCCTCGCCCACAGACTTGGGCGATCTGAACTGGCTGCTGGCCATTGCTCGTGAGCTCAGTACCTGCCCGCCGCTGCTCTCTGCATGGCTGGATCCCGCGCGCCGCCAGGACGTGGTCCAAACCGTGCAAAGGGCGCGGACTCTGGCTGAAGGCAGCCAAAGATGCCGTGTTCTGCTTTCCGAGGCTGGCTATGACCTCGGCATCTACTCGGTGAACCACGCTCAGTTGCTTGAAGCCATCGAATCGGACCAGACAAGCCTCGGCAGCCGCCTACGAGAACCCTACGACCCAGCAGACGAGGCCAGCCGACAGGCCAGTGCCGCCATTTTGGACCGCGCAGCTCGAGCCATCGACTCGGTTCTTGCCCTGGTCATGGGGCTAAACAACACTCTGGATCTTGACATTTGCCCCACGCTGGAGGACTTGGATCGCACCCTCAAGTTACTATCACACCTGCAGCTGAACCTGTTCTTCAACCAGGACTGGCTTGAACCAGAGAAGGCGAACGCTACCCTGCGGGAAGTCAGGCCTGCTGCAGAGCACGCATTGAAGCGCGATCGCGCGCTGGAGCGGATCGCGCAGTTATGGACGGAGGACGTGTGTGACTGCGACGTCGATCTCTTGGGCCAGACGGTTGAGGCCAGGTTCGCCAACCCGCTCAAACGCCTCACAAGCGCTGAATACCGTACATCCCGGATGCTGTTGGCCCGGCATTGGCGAGGTGCTCGCAAACCCCGATACCAGGACATTGTCGCCCTGATTCACGATCTACGAATTGCCGCAGATGCCCGCCTTTGGCTGGCTGACAGAGACGAGTCGCTCGCGGAATTGCTTGGAGCCTGTTACGAAGGCCCGCAAACCGACTTTGCGCACGTTGAA
>JBFEPU010000383.1:0-2445 GCA_041549915.1 Anaerolineae bacterium
GAGGTCGAGCACCTGATTCGACACCTTGCCGCTGGTCACGACAGATACATCCCAGGTTCCTGACCGTACCAGCCGGTTCCTGAGCCTCAGACTGCCGACTTGTGCCTCGGAGAAGATCTTGTACTCGTGTCTGGACATACGTAGCCTCTCACGCTGTGAAGGGTCGGTCCGCGCCTGATGCGAGTCGACGCTGGAGGATTCTACCGCTTAGGGATTGGGGGGTCAAGAGGGGAGAGAGCTGCAGTGTGCTGTGGGCTCTGACCAGAATCGCGCTTGCAGTGCTCAGGTGCCGACGGGGGTCGTTCGGCCGGCTCTCGCCTTATGGGTCAGCTGGAGGGTTTGTCTGCCGCAGGTCGCATCCCCGCGCGGATGGCACCTTTGGCAGGCTGCGAAACCGTGGCCAGGCTGATCAGAAAGCCCAGCAACAGGATCACCGAGCCGCTGAGATAGGGATAGCTGTAGTTGAGGTCAAACACGGCACCAGCCCAGATGGGGCCGATGATGCGGCCCAGGCTCATGAAGGAGTTGCTGAGGCCCATCGCCGCGCCCTGGCCAACAGTAGCCTGCTTCGAGGTCAGGGACAGCACGGCTGGACGCAGCATTGTCTTGGACATGATGAAGAAGGCTGTGGCCAGCAGAACGGTGACATATGTATTGGCCAGCAGCAGGACTACAAAGCCGATGGAACCGGCCAGAAGCGAGGCCTTGATCACCAGGGCTTCGCCCCAGCGTCTGGTGGCAGGTCCTGTCAGGGCACCCTTTCCAAGGGTCGTGACAATGCCGATGACCGTCAGAATGGCCCCCACGCGTTCGGGGCCGTAGCCGAACTTGCGGGCAGCGTACAGTCCAAAAACGGCCTCAAAGTTGCCGAGCCCGAAGCTGACCAGGAAGACGAGGAACAGCAGAATCCCAATCGGGCTGAAGAGAGCTCGCCACAGGCGGCGGGCCTCCACCGTTCGCAACCTGCTATCCAGCTGGCGAGCTTCAGGCCGCAGGGATTCAGGGAGCAGGAAGGCGATCAGCAGCAGTGCTAGCAGTGACATAGCCGCAGCGATGAAGAATGGGGTCGACAGCGAGGTGGCTCCGAGCAAGCCTCCCAGGCCCGGACCTAAGATGGCCCCCAGGCCCATGGCAGCACCGAGCCAACCCATGCCGCCTCCGCGGTCTTCTTCGGATGTGCTGTCGCCCACGTAGGCCATGGCCGTAACCAAGGTCGCTGAGGAGAGCACGCCCGAGAGCGCCCGCGAGCCAAAGAGCATGGAGAGGGTGGTGGAGAGCCCCATGAGCAGCGACGACAGCGCATAGCCCACCAGGCCAACCATCAGGACCGGTTTGCGACCGACGCGGTCTGAGATGCTGCCCCATATCGGCGCGAACAGGAACTCGAGCAGGGCAGCCGTTGCCACCAGCAGTCCCAGCTCGCCGCCGCCGGCCCCCAGCTTTTCGATGTAAAAGGGGAAGATGGGGATGACCATCCCAAAGCCCAGCATGACCACCACGAGGGAAAAGCCCAAGATCGCTAGCTGCTTGCTGTTGCTCGTTTCCATGTCCATACCTTCCCGCGGATGCAGGTGCCTGGCAGCTGTCGGTCAGCCCAGGCTGCGCGCCGGCCCAGGATCGGGCTGGCAGGTCGACTTAGGTGCCAGGCACCTGGATCTACCGTGTGCTGCTTCAGCGAGCGCGCTCCAGAATGTGCACGACGCCGTGGCTGCCGTCGACGAGTACGCGGTCGCCGGTCTTCAGGCGCATGGTGGCGTCGCCGCAGCCGACGACAGCTGGAATGCCTAGCTCGCGGGCCACGATCGCCGCGTGACTCAAGGGCGCACCGATGTCGGTGATGACCGCGCTGGCCTTGGGGAACAGCGGCGTCCAACCGACGTTGGTGGTCGAGGCCAGGAGAACCTCGCCTGGCTGAAGCTGGTCGCCCTCTTCCGCACCGGCCAGGAGGCGCACCACTCCTTCGACCCTTCCTGCCGAGCCCGCGACACCTTCGACGATATCCGGCGTGGCTTCAATCTCTGGCAGCGGAGCACGGGTGTCGAAATAGTCCGTGCGACGGTTGGGGTCGGCCGCCCACCGCAGCGGATCGAAGCGTCCCCTGATGGCGACGGGATAGGGAGGCAGAGCGCTCAGCTGATCATAATAACGCCGACGGCTGGGGATGTAGGCGGTGGCAGAATCGTCGCCTCGCAGGGCAGCGATGACCTCCTGGTAGGTCAGGAAGAAGATGTCTTCGCCGAGGCCGGTCAGCTCGCCAGCACGCAGGAACCAGTCGCGAATCACGCCGATAGAGCGCGTGACCTCGACACGAATGGTTTCGCGCCTGTGCAAGGCAGTGTTGAAGTTGTCGATGTACCCGCCCACAGCCTTGGCTTGCTTGGGATAGCGGGTCTGGAAATCCCTCCATGTTTCCTCGAATTCGGCATCGGCCTTGTCCATCCGCAC
>JBFEPU010000384.1:0-2411 GCA_041549915.1 Anaerolineae bacterium
ACAGCGAGCCTGCCGCCTGCCAGGGCCGACGAACGGCGCCTTGACCAAGTGCTCGTCAACCTGTTGCGCAACGCAATCCAGCACACGATGCCGGGCGGCATCGTGGTTGTCTCCGTCCATGACGAGGGTGCGATGCTGCGCATCGATGTGCGCGACACCGGCGCGGGCATTGCAGCTCCAGATCTACAGCATGTCTGGGATCGCTTCTACCGCGGCCAGGGCTCGCAGGGTGCCGGGCTAGGCCTGGCGCTGGTCAAAGAGCTCACCGAAGCCATGGGCGGTACGGTGGCCGTGGAAAGCGCAGTTGGAGAAGGGAGCTGCTTCACGCTGCGCATCCCGCTTGCCTGACGACCTGCGTCTTCCTCCTCTCCGCGGACCATCACCGACTTTTCCCTCCACGCACACCCCGTGCTTGCGACCTGCAAAGCGCTCTGCGGACTGCCAACTGTTCGCACAGTCTTGGCACAGAACCGCGACCAATCTGCAACAACTCTCTCGTACACGTGCGACAACTGCATTGTATGCTGGCTCTGGAACTACGAGAGAGGAGGAATGGAACGATGCAGGATCTGGTGATCGAAACCTCTGGCCTGACGCGTCGCTTTGCCGGGCTGACAGCCGTCGACCAAGTCAATCTCCGCGTGCCACTTGGCAGTGTCTATGGTTTCGTGGGACCCAACGGTGCCGGCAAGACCACTACCATCCGCATGCTGCTTGGGCTGGTCCGGCCCCATGCCGGAGAGGTCCGGTTGCTCGGACAACCCATGGACGAGAGCCGGCGAGAGCTGCTGGGACGCGTGGGAGCACTGGTGGAGTCGCCTTCGGTGTACCCCAACCTGACCGGCCGTGAGAACCTGGAGGTGACGCGCACCCTCACCAGAGCGGAGAAGGGGCAAATCGAACGCGCGCTGCGCATCGTGCAGTTGGAGGAGGCCGCCGATCGGCTGGTAGGCGGGTACTCCACAGGGATGAAACAGCGACTTGGCCTCGCGTTGGCCCTGCTGAACGAGCCAGAGTTGCTGATCTTGGATGAGCCGACCAATGGCCTGGACCCTGCGGGGATGATTGAAATCCGCGAGCTGCTCTGTCGCCTGCCAGATGAGTGCGGCGCCACCGTGTTCCTGTCCAGCCATCTGCTGGCGGAGGTGGAGCAAGTGGCGACCCAAATCGGCATCATCGACCATGGCAAGCTGCGCTTCCAAGGGCCACTGGAAGAGCTGCATGCAACGATGGAGGAGCATGTAGTACTGGGCGTGGAGCGGCCAGCGTTGGCCAAGAGGACCCTCGAGCGCGCGGGGTGGGCGGTGCGCAGCAACGGCGGCGACCGCATCACCGTCACCGCCAACGGCAATGCCGACGCGGCACTGATCAACGACCAGCTGGTGAACGCCGGTCTGCATGTATTCCACCTGAGTGTGCAAAGACCTACGCTTGAGGACATGTTCCTGACCTTGACTGGAAATGTACAAGGAGGAAGTTGAGATGGCTCTTGTAGACGCTCTGCGAGCAGAGGTTCTCAAGTCCAAGCGCTCGCTGGCCCTGTGGATGGCATTTCTGGCACCGTTGATGATCGAAGTACTGGACTTTGTCCTGTACTTTCAGCGAGGCTACATCCGTACCGACGTCGAGGATGCCTGGCTGTGGCTGGGACAGTCGACACTGTCCTACTGGTCGCTGCTGATGCTACCCCTGTTCGTTGCACTGGAGACGGCGCTGCTCTCGAACGTGGAACACGTCAATGAGGGGTGGAAGCACCTCTTCGTCCTGCCCATTCCGCGTGCAGCGACGTACACGGCCAAGCAGATCCTGGGAATGGCCGTCTCCGGGTTCAGCACCTTCTCACTGCTGGGCTTTACGCTGGTGAATGGCTTGCTGCTGCGCGCGCTGCGGCCGGAAATCGGCCTGGACTCGTCCATCCCGTGGGGCAAACTGGTCACGTCTGCTGTGCTGGTCTTTCTAGGGTCGTGGCTACTGATCTCGCTCCATACCTGGGTGGCAGCGCGATGGAAGAGCTTTGTGGTCGCCATGGGCGTGGGTATCGCCATGACAGTGGCTGGCATGGTGGTCGTCAACTGGAAGTGGGGCCGCTTCTATCCGTGGGCCATGCCAGGTCTCATGGCGAACCAGTACATGGACGGGACGATGCCAGTGGCGGAGCTGCTTCTGGGCAGTCTCGGCGGTCTGCTCGTCGCCGTCGTGGGTTGCTGGGAGTTCAGTCGTCGCGACGTGCTCTAGAGCCGCAGTCGCTCGTCCCTCCCAACGCCCATATGTCGTGCAACCGGCCAGTGGCCACATCCCCCGGATGGCGGATCCATCCGGGAGATGTGGCCACTGGCCTGTTGGACGACATATAGGCGTTGGGAGGGACGAGCGACTGCGGCTCTAGAGCACGTCGCGACGACTGAACTCCC
>JBFEPU010000385.1:0-2404 GCA_041549915.1 Anaerolineae bacterium
ACCTACCATCGCCACGTCGTTGACGGTGCCACACACAGCGAGCTTGCCGATGTCTCCACCGGGGAAGAAGATGGGCTGAACAACATAGCTGTCTGTGCTGAATGCCAGCCGCGCTGCCTCTGAACCGGGTGCTGTCCAGACGGCAGCATCATCCTGGGCGTTCAGCATGGGGTTGGAAAAGTGCCTGACGAACACGCGGCGGATCAGCTCATGAGTCAGTCTTCCCCCGCTGCCGTGTGCCAGAACGATGGTGTCCTTGGACATCTATACCTCGCCATATTGCAGGTGTGCGGCACAGGCACCCTCACTGGACACCATACAGGGGCCGATGGGATGCTCGGGACTGCACACCCGTGCGAAGAGAGGACACTCGGATGGTTCGGTCACGCCTCGCAGCACGTCGCCGCAACGGCAGCCCTTTGGCTCTGCGCTGGGACCCACTTCTACCGCAAAGCGTCGAGAGGCATCGAATGTGGCATACTCGTCTCGAAGCGCCAAGCCACTGCTCGGCACACTGCCCAGACCGCGCCACTCAGCCGCTCTGACCTCAAAGACCTTTTGAATCACTCTCTGTGCCACGCGGTTGCCCCTTGCCTGCACACTGCGTCTGTAGGCATTGCGTACCGCTGGCGTGTTCTTTTCGACCGAATCCACAAGGAAGTAGATGGCTTGCAGGATGTCCAGCGGTTCGAAGCCGGCGATTGAACAGGAGATGCCATAGTCGCGCGGTAGGAACTCCCAGGCATCCGAGCCTATAATGGTCGTAACGTGTCCTGGGCCGATTACGCCCGAGAGCTGCACTTCACCGGCGTCGAGGATGGCCTTTGTCGCCGGAGGGGTTAGCTTGTGCAGCGACAACACGGAAAAGTTCTCCAGCCCTTCCGACTGAGCCTGCAAAACGGCAGCTGCCACAGTGGGAGCAGTCGTCTCAAAGCCGATGCCCAGGAAGATCACTTCACGGTCAGGGTTGCCGCGAGAGATGGAAAGGGCGTCCAGCGTGGAATAGACCATGCGGACGTCGGCCCCCTGTGCTTTTGCGTCCTGCAGGCTGCGTGCACTGGCCTTGCCAACGGAGCTGCCTGGCACACGCATCATATCACCGAATGTGGTCATGACGACACCCGGCAGGTGTGCCATCGCAATGGCCCGATCCACATCACTGCTTGCTGTGACGCATACTGGGCATCCAGGTCCCGAGAGCAGTCGCACAGCGGGGGGCAGTAGTTGACGTAAGCCGTACTTCAGGACGGCATGTGTGTGTCCGCCGCAGAATTCCATCAGCCGCACAGGGCGTGTGGAGCGGTCTCGAATCCATCCCAGAATTCGCCGTACAGCATCAGGATTGCGGAACTCGTCAATGTACTTCATCGCCTGCCGACGGATCCCGCTCCTCGTACATCTTCGCCGTGAACTCGTCCAGCTCGCGGAACAGTCTGAGTGTCTCCTCGGCCTCCTGCTGGTCGAGCACGTTGATGGCAAAGCCACTATGGATCACCACATAGTCACCCACGCAAACCTCCGGGGTGAGCACCACGCTGATGACGCGTCGGACCCCGCTGAGGTCAACTGAGGCCTCGTGGCCTTCGATGGATAGGACTCGTGCCGGTACAGCCAAACACATCTAGGCGTTGCCCCCGTTCAAAAAGTGGCCGATCACAGCCTGACCAAGGGACAGCCCTCCATCGTTGCAGGGCACCTGGCGATGCAGCAGGACGCGGAATCCTTGAGCCTGGAGTGCATCAGCGGTCAGGCGCAGTAGCTGGCGGTTCTGGAAGCAGCCTCCGGACAGCGCAACCGTGCTCAGCCCCGTCTCCTCACGGGCCACCTGGCACATCTTCAGGGTCATCTCTGCCACGGTGGCGTGGAAAGAGGCGCTAATCTCGCCGTCGGATGTACCTGCCATCATGGCGCTGACAATGGCCTGCAGCAGCGTTTCCAGGCGCACCACGTGCGCTTGGCCCTGCTTCTCGATGGAGAAGGGGTATGGATGAACAGTGTCCCTCTGCACGTCACCGGCGGCCATCTCCAGCTCAATGGCTGCCTGGGCTTCGTAGCTGGTCTCCAGGCGCATTCCGAGCAGTGCGCTGACAGCGTCAAACAGTCGGCCGCATGATGACGTCCAAGGTGTGTTGATGTCCCGGGCCACCATTTGCTGCACCATCTCAAGCTCCGGCGGCGGCACAGCGTCGAGGAATGGCAGGTTGGGAATCTCTCCCAGGCACTGCTGCAGGTAGGCGGCGGCAATGCGATATGGCCTGCGAGTGGCGGTGTCGCCACCCGGCAGGGGCAGATACTGCAGATGCCCAAAGCGCTGGAATGAGCGCCAGTCGGCGATCAGGAACTCGCCACCCCAGATGTGGCCATCGCTGCCCAGGCCGGTTCCGTCCAGCGCAACACCAATCAC
>JBFEPU010000386.1:0-2396 GCA_041549915.1 Anaerolineae bacterium
ACTCGCGAGACGCCGAGTCTAGTTGCCGACCGGTGCCTGCGCCGAGCGGGGAGCATCGGGGCCCGGCCGATTTGGAGCGACCGCTGCCGCGAGGAGCTTTCTCAGGCACTTGAACCCACTTTTCATCGACACCGACCACACCACTGCAGCGCACCACGCCAAATAGAGCGGCAACGGGGAGCAGTTCTCGTCCAAAGGCACTGACCCACAGGTAGACGCGACCGGCCTGCACGCCAAGCGCGTGTGCGGTGCGGCGGTAGCTGCTCCGTCCCCAAACGTACATTTGCAGTGCTGTGGTACGCATGTGCAAGGGATAGGGCGAGTAGGGCAAGAGGCCCAGGGGAAAGTGGGTAAAGCTCGCGTAGCTACAGTCCGGATTCCGACAGCGATAGCGGTAGACCTCTATGCTCTGCCACTGCTGATTCTCGTCCAGATAGCGCTTCACACGCGGCACACGTCCTTTTGGCCGTACATCGGTGCTGCCACAATAGGTGCAGCGGATCACATCGTCTTGGGCCGGGGTTTCGGCAGCAAAGAGCAGCCAAGCCACTTTGCGTGCCCAGGGAACCCGAGGTGGATCAGAGGCTGGCGTCAAACCAAGTTCTTGGCAAGCTGTTTGCAGGTGCGCAATCTGCAAGTCTATCTGTGGTGTGCGTTCCTCTTCTGCCTCCAGTTTGGCCAACAGCTGCTGCACCAGGCTCAGCAATTCGGCGACCAGACTCTCGTCACGGGGACGAATCGAGTCTACACCAAGCACAAAGAAGCGCTGCATGGTCTCCCGCAGTCGATTCCAACCGCTCTCCTTCATGGCCTGGCAGACTTGGGGGTGTGTGACACTCACACCGCACTGCCGCAGGTGTTCGTAGACGCGCTTCCGGGGCCACCAGGGGAATTGTGCGCACACGTCGATGATCTGCTGGCGCAACTCAGTGGTCAGGATCTCGGTCGTATGTAGGCTCAACAAGTTCGCCCAATCTTGCTCCTGCTCGTAGCGTTCCCAACGACTGATCTCCGGCTGTGTCACCTCAAAGACTCGGGCGAGAGCTTGTTGTGCAACCAATGGTCGTCGTCCGTCGCGTGTAGCGCGACTCCCTCGCCGCGGTCGTGCCCCTTCCAGCCGTCGCAGCAAGAGGATCGTCTGTCGAAGCTGAAAGATGTGTCCTTCTTGCACGGGCAGCCAGAACTGATTCCCAAACCAGACTTGCCATCCGTCTGACACGCGCTTCACAGCAATCCACGGAACGGACTGCTCTTCTCCCTCACCCCCTGCCCGCCAGACCATCTCTTCGCTCAGAAAGCCGACCCCGGCAAGCACCCCTTGCCCCGACTGCAGTCTCTCGTGCAGGAACCGCCAATCCGCGATCACCTGTAGACTGCCCAGCAGCAGGCTTGCCCAACGCAGCCAAGCAACGGCCCAATGCAATACCCGCATCTCCGGTTGTCGCCCCAGCCACGGGCAGGCAACAGACAGTCCCTCCAGCAGCCACTCTGCCCACGGCAACAGCCAACTCCACTCCAACACGCTCAAGTGTCTCTGTTCCACTCCGTGGCGCGCTAGACTCAGTGCTGCCAGCACCTCACTCCGCACCAAGGCCCGGACCCACGTGCGTCGAACCCATGCCCGGCCTGCTGTCAGGTCCCAGTCCCATAGCTTCTCTCGCCGTTTCCTGTGACCTGCTTTGCTCGCTCCTCGCATCTCGTGTAGCTGTGGTACGACACTCACCCAACCCAGACTACTCTCTGGAACTCGCCCTTGAACCGCTGTCAGGATCACACTGACCACGACCAGCACATAGATCCGACTCGCCGCCCAATGCCTAATTCGCCTTCTGTCCCACTTCGGTGTATACTCGATCTTGCCAGCCTCCGGTTTTGGATTTGCTCGGGTACACTGTACCCCCAATCTCGTGGGCTGGCAACTTCATTATATGTGGCTTTTACCCCCTCTCTCGGCCCTTTTACGGACTAATCTCCCCCTTTTCCTTACCCGTCTGTCCCCAACGCAGAACGCTCACGGCGATAGGCTGTACAGAGGCGCATTGCTCCCCAGTCGGATAGCGAGTATAATGGTCCCACAATCAAGGAGGTGCAAAAGGAGAACTGAATGCGCAAGCCCCTGATCCGCCGCAAACCCACCCCCACCGATCCTTCCAAACGCCCCGCCCGGCGCGATCTGACGCAGGGCAGCCTGCTGGGCAGCATCCGCTACTTGTCGGGTCCGATCTTGGTCAGCCAACTGCTCTTTATGCTCCCCGGCCTCTATGACGCGGTCTGGTTGGGCCGCATTGGCCCCAACGCGCAGGCCGCGGCCGGGCTGGCGAGTTCGGTACGCTTTACGATGATCAGCGTGCTGATGGCCCTCAGCGGCGGCAGCGGCGCGGTGGTCGCGCGCCACG
>JBFEPU010000387.1:0-2391 GCA_041549915.1 Anaerolineae bacterium
AGCCTGTGCGTCCAGCGCTCGCCGTTCCATGTGCGGCCAAACGTCCGGCCACTGATTCAGGCCCGGATGAACTGTTATGTGTACTGCGCCGATGGCAACGGCAAAGTCGATGGCGCGCTCGATGAAGTCGACTCCGAGGACGCGGACCCCGGGATACACGCTTCCGGTGTAGACTTCCCAGCAGGGTCCGTGCACTAGAAGGGTCAGACCCAAATCGCGGCTGGCGACTCGGATCTCGTGCAGAGTTCCGCGTGACAGCGGCAGGTTCCACGGATACGGGTAGATCGTTGTGGCATCCACCACCTGAGCCATGTCATGGAGCTTGGTCAGGATATCAGAGGGGTGCCAGGCACCCAACGAAGCACCAAACTCAATCTGAGTCGCAGCGCTCATCTGCCCTCCAACACCCTGTCGATGGCGTGGACGGCCAGATCCAGATCTTTGCCCAGCAATACCCGATGGCAAGGCACTCGCTTCACCATTCGCCGCACGTCTCGCAGAACACTGCTGGCCTGCCGTTCCCCTTCCCACAGACTGCAGGCGGGTATCGAACTCTCCAGCGCTTCTCGTTCGGAAATCGGCCGTACCTCTGTTGCCTGGCGTGGTCCCACGCTGACGAAAAGCATATTCACGTCGCCGGTCACCAGCGAGTCCCTGAGCACGCGGTCCGGCATGATCTCGTTGAGGTCGAGAAGCCATTTGCTGCCTTCATTGCTGGGCAGCAAGCGACCTGCTTGCCTCCATTCAGGGAAAAACGCCATCCCATTACCACGCAGGCGCAGATGGCCAACAGGAAAGCCCATCAGCTCGAAGCGTTCCCCCCTGGGACGCGTGTAGGTCAGGCTTTCGCCAAGGATCTGGTATCCGGCGCGGAGCAGTGCTAGAGCCGTGGTGGACTTGCCCATGTTGTCCGCGCCGACCAGCATGGCGACCTTTGCGCCTTTCACCATGGCTGCCGCGTGCCACTGGATCAGGCCGCAGCGGGCAAGGATATTCAGCAGGGCGGTGCTGATGACGAACCGGGCAACGAGTTCGGTTTGTCGAGACAGCGCGTCGGACAGAAATCCCACTGCTGCGCGGTTTGCCAGGTCAATCGCACAGTGCCCGTGTTCCCCAAAGTCAATCGCGGCCCAATCGCCACACCCATCGTACTCAAAGTGCACTCTGCCGTCGGCTAGCAGGCCAGGCCCCTCCACGTTGGGATCGCGGCTCGCCTCCCGCACAAGAAGACTGAGCTGGATGCCTCTCTCACCTAGCCGGTCCGGGCCCCTGGTAAAGCGCCGTAGAGCGATCTGGGAGCACTCGAGGAGCGATGGCCGATTGGTGGTGATCCGGAGCGGGAATCCAAAGACCTTGGTGTCCTCACACATCGTGGCCGAGCTGTTGTGGCGATGCCACTGATCTTCCTGTAAAGTGCGAGCAAGTGACAAAAAACGCTGCTCGTCGGACCACGAATCCGCTATCTCAGCCATTGGCCACATGCCTCTTCGAGCAAAGTTGCCTCCTGTTGGAGGGCCACCCAACTGGGGTGCTGTGGGCGTTGACCCACCGGGACTTGACATAGCGCCTGTCCGTGACGCTGGCCGTAGGCCAGCACCCAAAGCGCGGTGCCAAGCTCCCATGCCATCCGGCGGCTCTCGCCCCGGGGCAACTGCCAAGTCCCATCGGGCACCGAATCAAGGTAGCGCTCGCAGGCCGAACGGCAGTAGCCACGACTGGGCACTCGGTCAAACTGCCTGAATAGCACGAGGTGCACAAGATCAATGATGGGCGGGCCCCAGGCCACGAATTCCCAATCGATCAGGACAATCCGTTCTTCCTCGCCGCAGGTGGACAGGCCAAAGTGCTGCGGGCCCGGATCGCCGTGGATAACGGAGTGCGGCAGTGATCGCAGGCGCTCAAGAATCGGAGAAGGATCGCGCCACAGTCCTGTGACCAAGGTGCGGATGCGCGGCGGCAGACACCCCAGCCAGATTTCGATCCCAGCCTCAAAATCCGGTGCACCTTTGAGCAGCTCCTCGCCGCCAGCCACTGCCGCCAGTTCGCCCGTGGAAGCCGCAAGATGCTGGGCAAATGCTGTGACGAAGAATCGTTCATAGCGGGGCAGCCAGCGCAGTCGCGCCCGGACGTCTTCACCCGACAGCGCGTTGTGCAGTCGGGCAAGCGTCTCGAGGGCCCTATCCATGCCTCTTTCTCGGGCCTTCTGCCACCTCTCCAAGTCTTCGCGCACATCCCGAAGCAGCACAATGGCATGGTGCTCTTCCTGCCAGATGACCTCCAGAGCGGGCAGTTCGAGCGACACCGGAAGGAGCGCCCTCAGGTCAGCGGCATACCACTCTGCCTCGCGCAGAATGGTCTCCTGCAGCAAACTACTTGCCCAGTCGGAGAGCT
>JBFEPU010000388.1:0-2390 GCA_041549915.1 Anaerolineae bacterium
CAATCGAGTATGCCTTCGGCCCGCCAATGTCCCTTCTGAACCAGGATCACCAGGCCAAGCACCCCGCCGCCAAACCACATGACCGCCGCTACCGGAAGCGCCCAGTCGCCGACCTGCTCCCAGGCAAGGATGGAAGTGCCAATCACAGCAAGCAGGTAGATGACAGCCCAACTCAGGTTCCAGAGTATCCCGGACTTGAACGACTTCCCGGGTTCTTCATCCGATGGCCCACCACCCCTAGGTGAGCGGGGGTGTGATTGGAGGGCTCTCTCTGCCGCCGCCCTCAGGTCCGGGTGTCGCTGCAGAACCTCTTGATGCACGGGGGCGTGCAGCGACCTGGCGGCGGCTTCACGGGCCTTGGGATAGGGCTCAGATTCGCAGGCAGCGATCAGGGCTCGCACGATTCGAGAGCTGCTCGTCTCTACGTTGCCGAGCTGTTCTGCTGCATCCCGCCGTTCAAGAGATGAGTGACCAGACTGCAGGACACGCAGCAGTTCATCAACATCCTGTGGAGGCGCTTCTTGTGTGCTGTCTTTCTCCTCCAGCTCATCCAGCAGTTCCTCGAGTTCCTCAGGTTGTAGCTCTTCCATGATGGACGACTCCTCTTCCTCCGCCCGGGTCTCCCCAAGACGCCCCTACCAGGCCGCCAGCCAGCTGAGCGTGGTTCCTTGCAGCAGCTCCCACGGCCACGCTCACCACTCGCACTCGATCAGGGCAATCCTTGGATCCTCGACCGCGTACCGGATACCGACCGACTGGCCCACCCTCAGCCGATCCCAAATCAAGTACGACACACGGGCCTTCAGGGCCATAACCCGAGTGCCCTTCTTGGCATCCTCAGCCTCGAACCGAACGGTGACATGGTACGTGTAGGAGTACCCCCTATAGTCATCCCCGCGTTCCACCTCGCGAATGTCTTCCACTCTTCCTACTGTCTCTTTCATGGAGCGGAGAAGCAGGTCGCGACGAACCTTTGCGGACCGCCAGCCCCAAAGACCCCAGGCCACCAGGGCAACACCCGGTAGGGCCACCAAGGTCAAGAACCAGAGTTTGACAAAGGCGGCGATTCCGCTCACGCACAGCCACGCAATCCCGAATGCGGTGATCACAACACTCTGCCAGCCAACACTGCCAGGTTCTATGCGGCGATGCTCCTCACGGGTCTGCAGTACCCTATGCTTCTCTCTTTGCCCTTCACTCTGGGTAGCAACCTGCTCGGTGGCCGATTGTGCGCGCTGCTCCAGGTCAGGATGCTCCTGCAGAATCTCCTGGTGGACTGGGGCGCGGAGTGACTCTACAGCCAATGTCCTGATATGGTGATTCTTGTCGCCGTCCAGGGCTACGCCACATTCAGTGCAGTGCTCGCTGCCTGGCGCGTTCCAGGCGCCACAGGCAGGGCAGTCTGAAGGCCGGTCCCTGTCACCAGCCGGGCCGGACTTGATGTGGTCCGCATCTTTGGCTTTTGCGGGCTGCATTGACACGCGTGCGACAAAGTCTTGTGGCCTTTTGAACAACGCTACCAGCAGGATCACCGGTCCAGCCAGGGCAAAGAGTGCAAGCGCCACCAACGAGCACCCTGATTTGAAATCATCAAGAAGTTTGAAATCATCAAGCAGCTCAATAAAGCCGAACACGCCACCCATCGAGTGTCCCTTGCTATGCAGGATGATCATGCCAAGCACACTTCCAGCAAACCACACCACACCGGCAGCCCCGAGTGCCCAGAGACTATGGACTGCGAACACAAGCGCGCAGGTCACAAGGAGGAAAGCCGCGTAAACTGGAGCCCACTTCCATCGCGGGTCATGGAATGCGCGGGACAGAAACGAATCCGCAACCTCCTCACCGGCTGGCAGGCCACCCGTATCTGAACCGAGGAGTTGCTCATCCGCACCAGGGCCTTGCCGGAGGGCTCTGCCTGCCGCCTCTCTCAAGTCTGGGTGTCGCTGCAGAATCGTCTGATGCACAGGGGCGCGAAGCGACTCTGCTGCCATGGCCCTGACCGCGGGAGCAGAGTCCGTCTTCGCTGCCGTCACCAGAGCCTGGACAACCTGGCGGCTGCTCCTGCTGACCTGACCGAGCTGCTTGGCTGCACTCCGCCTGAAGGCATAGCGCCTTGCAGGTTGCAGATCCTGTAGTAGTTCCTCGACTGCTGGGGATAGCGGCTCTTCCGCATCAGATTCCCCCTCCAGCTCCTCCACCAGATCCTCAAGGTCTTCAGGTTGTAGCTCTTCCATGACAAAAGCCTCCGTTGCATCGAGCGGCACCAGGGCTACACCACATCCATTGCAGGGCTGGCTGCCGGGTGCGTTCCGGGCGCCACAACTGGCGCAGTCTGAAGACTGATCCCGGTCATCGGTTGCCAGACCTGATGCTGCCTGTATCTTTGG
>JBFEPU010000389.1:0-2384 GCA_041549915.1 Anaerolineae bacterium
GAGGTAGACGAGTGTCATTGGCACCTACATGGTTTGTAGTAACGACCTCAGCTGTCCAAACCAGAGCCGACTTTGCCGGTCGGGTGCTCTTCGCACGTGGCGGGCAGCCAGTGCGGTCTGTAGTGACGACTTCAGTCGTTCACCCACAGTGCGATGCAATGATGCCCTACGACTACCGTGACATGAGTCCAGAAGAGCGTGCTGCCGTTGTCGCACATCGCCGCGAACGTGGCTATCCTCTGCACGCGCCACCCCACCCTCATCGCGAGACAGGATGGTATTTTGTAAGCGCTGTCAACTTCCAGCATGAGCCAGTGATGTATGCACCTGAACGACGAGATGACTTCGAACGTCGTCTCCTTGATGCCTTTCATTCCATCGGCGCTGACATTGGTGGGTGGGTTGTCCTACCAAACCACTACCACATTCTGGTGGGCGTTGGCTCGCTGGACAGCGTGTCGGCAGTGCTCAGGAGTTTGCACGGAACGACGTCGCGTGAGTGGAATTTGGCGGATCGGATGACCGGTCAACGACGGGTGTGGTACAAGTTCACCGATCGCCTCATCCGTGGCGAGCGACACTACTATCAGAGTCTGAACTACATCCACTTCAACCCGATCAAACACAGATACGTCAGCGATCCGTACGTGTGGCCATGGTCGAGTGTGCACCTGTACTTCGAAACAAGAGGCCGTGACTGGCTTCGCACCATATGGGCAGACCATCCAGTGGGTCGTTTTGGCTCGGGATGGGACGACTGAAGTCGTCACTACAGACCGCACTGGCTGCCCGCCACCTGCGAAGAGCACCCGACCGGCAAAGTCGGCTCTGGTTTGGACAGCTGAGGTCGTTACTACAAACCATGTAGGTGCCAATGACACTCGTCTACCTCGCCTGTGCCTGGCTGCTGGGCATCTATCTGGGCTCGCTGGTCCACTTCCCCGAGTGGTTCCCAGGGATGGCAGCCGTCGGCTGCCTCATCGTTGCCTTCACCCTCCGGGCGCGTCCCCGTGCGCTACTGGGCTCCATCTGTCTTCTGAGCCTGTTCCTCGGCTTGTGGCGTTACGACCGCGCGCGTCCCACGCTCGTCCCTGGCTCTTTGGCTGCCTACAACGATCGAGGCAGTGTCACCCTCCGCGGTGTTGTGGTCAACGACCCCGTTCCTCGTGAGCGCACGGCCAGCTTACACGTCTCGGTGCGTGAGTTGGAGGCGGATGGCCAGTGGATGGCCATGCGCGGCCTTGTGCTGGTGCAGGTGCCCAGCTACGAGACCTACCGCTACGGAGATGAGCTAGAGGTTCAGGGCAAACTCGAGACCCCGCCTGACTTGGGCTTTTCCTATCGTACCTACCTGGCCCGGCAGGGCATTCACTCCCAGCTGCGCTATCCAATCATTACGCTTCTGGCGCGAGACCGAGGACAGCCCCTGTTGGCGCGTCTCTACGCTCTCAAGAGGCGCACGCAAGGCGTGATTGCTGCCATCATACCCGAGCCGGAAGCCTCGCTGCTGACCGGTATCTTGGTCGGTAGCGACGAGGGCATCCCTCGCTCGCTGATGGACCACTTTCGCACTACTGGCACTGCTCACATCATCGCCATCTCAGGGTTCAATATCACGCTCATCAGTGCCGCCCTGGTCAAGGGTTTCACCCGCTTCCTGCAGCGCTACCTGGCACTGGTCGTGGCTGTGGGCGTGATCGCACTGTACACAGTGCTTGTGGGTGCAGAGCCAGCGGTAGTGCGCGCGGCGATGATGGGCGGCCTCTCGGCATTGGCGCTGATCGTTGGGCGTCGCAGCCATGCCCTGACCAGCCTCTTCGCTGCTGCATGGCTCATGACTGCGTGGCATCCCTTGCTTTTGTGGGACGTCGCAGCCCAGCTCTCATTTGCCTCTAGCCTCGGTCTGATCCAGTATGCCGAGGGGATACGGGACGGGTTCGAAAACTTGCTGGCGAGGGTTGTTTCGATGGAAGCTGCGCAGCGAGTGGCGCGGCTGTTGAACGACGGTCTCTTCTCGACGCTGGCGGCCGTGATCACGACCCTGCCGCTGATGGTGTATCACTTTGGAGACTTCTCACCGCTCAGCCTGATTGCCAACCTGCTCGTCTTGCCAGTGCAGCCAGCGATCCTGTACCTGGGCAGCACGGCGGCGATGGCCGGGATGGCTCACCTTCCACTCGGCCAGCTGCTCGGCTGGGCGTCCTGGCTATTCCTGACGTACACCATCCGTGTCGTGGAGTTCACTGCCGACTGGGTCCGCTCTTCTGGAGCAGCCAGCCAGGTGCACGCTGCATTGCCCCTCGCGTACTATGTACTGTTGGCCTGGTTCACTGCAGAACCAACGAGGCAGTGGATGTCGCTGGACACGGTTAGGCGGCTGCTGC
>JBFEPU010000390.1:0-2377 GCA_041549915.1 Anaerolineae bacterium
ACGGCGTATCTCCTTGACCTGACCATCCCTGAGAGCAAGCCGATTGTGGTCACCGGAGCGATGCGGGTCGCCTCGCAACCAGGCTACGACGGGATTGCCAACCTCCTGGCCGCAGTACGGGTGGCCGCAAGCACTGCAGCACGGGGCTTGGGCACGCTGGTGGTTCTGAACGATGAGATTCATGCTGCGCGTGACGTTACCAAGATGCATACTCAGAGTCCGAACACCTTTCAGTCGCCCTTTGTCGGCCCCCTTGGTCGCGTTGAGGCCAAAGCAGTGGAGGTCACCCGACGGCTGGAACGAGACATCATCGGTACCGAGAGGCTGGAGCCCCGCGTGGTTCTGTTGAAGCTGGCGGTGGGCATGGACGCTGAACTCTTGCGCCATGCGGTAGCGTGCGACGCTCGAGGTGTGGTGATCGAGTCCTTTGGCGGCGGGCGCGTACCACCTTGGTGGCTAGAAGCGATGGTGGAAGCAATTGCAGATGGTGTAGCAGTCGCCGTTACGACACGCTGTCCCGCAGGGCTCCTCTATGACCCGTACCGCTATCCTGGTGCATATCATGACCTGGTTAAGGCTGGCTGCCTCATCGCGCGCGGCCTGAATGGACAGAAGGCGCGCCTGCGTCTGATGGCGGTCCTGGGTTCGGGCTGCGATCCGCAAGAGTTGAACAAGGTCTGGTAGACTGGGGCGACGCGGCGGATGCCAGACCCGCCGCCGGTCTTTCTGCTGGCCACTCGACAGTCCAAAACGGCAAAGGGCACGCTGGTCACATCTGACCAGCGTGCCCTTTGCTCAATCAATGCTCGTCACCCAGGGAAAGGGGGGGATCCCTCGATTAGGATGCACAGCCTTTGATTGCTATGCACGGGTGACGAGGCAGCGGCTGGGAATCTCGACCTGCTGCATCGCCGTCGGCGCTACCGCAAGGAGGAGAATGGTAGCTGAACCTCGGCCTTCGGCCCCAGCACCCATCTTTGCTGCTAGTGCCATTATACGGCACCTAGATTAATTTTGGATGAATACAAATCCCTGGGAATGTGACAGTCCGTTCATCTTCCGGACATTTCACAGTTCAGAATTCAACGGCAGCCCTAGCAGCTGAGCCGCCGCATGCAGCGTATGCTGGCCAACATACTGCAGCGCTCGCAGCCCAACCTGGCGAGCGCTTTCGACGTTGGCGCGACTGTCATCCACAAACAACGTGTCCTCCGGTAGCACGCCCAACCGAGAGCAGGCTAGGCGATAGATGGCGGTATTGGGTTTGATGATGCCAACCTTGGCAGAGACGACCAGGTCGTGGAAAAGCTCCTCTAGGCCGTATGAGGCCAGAATAGGTCGCAGATCCGTATAGGCATTGCTCAGCAGTCCGACACGCAGGTTTCTCTCTCTGGCCCGCTTGGCCAGAGCCACAGCAGCCTGATTGAGCTCGTCGCCCGCCCAGTAGTCGCTGGCCATGGCGATGCTCTCTTCCTCGGACAAGCCTACCTGGGCTCCGATTCGCACCCAGAACTCGTCGGGTGAGATCTCGCCGCGGAGCGCGGACAAGGCCTCCTCCGTATGCCACAGCCAAGTCTCGAACTCATCGTTCTCACGGCCTATCCGATCGAGCCATCGCTGCCGCGCTTCGCTGTTGTGAGGCAAGATCAGCACGCCGCCAAAATCCAGCAGTAGAGCGCCCAACTCATTCATGTCATCCAATTCTGTTCTCCTCAGCACCCACCTGTGAAGACATCTCAATCCAGGGGCCAGTTGCTGCCAGAGACCGGTCACAGCGCCGACCCACGACTAAGTCTGCAGGATGCCCGCTGATGTCGGTACTGCTCCAGCAAGCCAGGGAAGCAATCAGGACGGCCAGCTCATCTGCGGTCTCCGCCGCCGAAAGGTGCCACATCACCTGCTGAGAGGGCAGTATAGCATCCACGAAGTCAAACAGCAAAGAGAACCACGGGCAAGGCACAGTGAGAGCAGAATGGTGTCCGCGCAACCAGGACCATGCAATCGGCAGATCGATTTGCGCGGACAAACGCACTGTGATATACTTTATGTCATGGAACGGGTGATCGAATTACGCGTCGAACAGGGTGGGCTTCGCGTCGACAGGTACATTGCCGACCAGGCCGCTGACCTGTCCCGCTCCTTTGTACAGAAGTTGCTGGACGAAGGTCGTGTGACCATCAGTGGTCAGGTGCCCAAAGCCAGCTACAGAGTCGAAGCGGGCGATGTCGTCGTGGTGCGAGTGCCACCCCCGCAGCCAGTCCGCATAAGCGCTGAAGAAATCCCCTTGTCAATCGTCTACGAGGACGCGGACCTCGTGGTAGTGGACAAACCAGCGGGAATGGTGGTGCACCCGGCCCACGGCCACCCCAGCGGGACG
>JBFEPU010000391.1:0-2371 GCA_041549915.1 Anaerolineae bacterium
GAGCGTGTCATTGTGCGGCTGCTGGATGGCCGTGTTTGTTGCGTGACTGGCCTAGACTCGCTCTCACTCATCGTAACACGGTTCTCGCTTTTGAGCTACGGTGGTACTTGGAGGGGCCAGAGCATCGGGACCATGGTGATGGAGATGGCGTAGATCAGGAGAGTCGGGAGTAGCCCAACCTTGAGGAAGTCCACAAACCTGTAGCGCCCAGGTCCGTAGACAAGCAAGCAGGACGGTTCGAGAGGGGTCAGGAACGAGCAGCTTGCCGCCAAGGCGATCATCATGGCGAAAGAGCGTGGGTTCAACCCAAGTTGCGTGGCCGTCTGCACGGCAACGGGCAGGACAACAACGGCTGCTGTCTGGTTGGACATTGGCTGGGTCAACAGCACGGTCAGTGCAAAGAATGCACTAAGCATCCAGACAGGTCGTGCCTGTCCCACCGTCCTCACAACCTGTCCTGCGAGGAACTCTGCCGTGCCGGTGGCCTCCATGGCCGCACCCAGGCCTAACATGGAAGCGATCAGGATCAGCGCTGTCCAGTTGATTCGGCTATAGGCCTCTTCGGGTGTAATACAGCGCGTCGCAAAGACCAGCAGCATTCCGAACAGCGTCGCCACGGGCAGCGAGAGCAGATCAAACGCCACAGCCCCCAGCACTGCAGCGAAGATGCCCATAGCCAGTGGAGCCCGCTGGACGTTCAAGCGCTGATCCTCGAGCGGACCAAGGACGCGAAAGGTCTCGAGCCTCTCCAGCGCCCCGACGCGTGGCCGATCGCCTTGCAGCACGAGCACGTCACCCATTCTGAAGCGAATGCGGCTCAGTTTGCGTGCCAGCCTCTCACCATGGCGGTTGATCGCCAGAACCTGCAGCCCGTACCTTTCCCGAAAACGGAGGCCCTGCAGGGTCCGCCCGATCAGTGGTGAGCCCGGCAGGAGAATCACCTCCGTGAGCCCGACGTCGTCTGTCTTGATATTGGGGTCGGAGAGCTCGACGTCGGCCTTGATGTCAATGCCGCCTACCTCTTTGACCTGCAGTATGTTCTCCCGAGCACCCTCCACCAGTAGCACATCACCCTCCTGCAGGCGGGTGTCCGCTCTTGGCACAAGGTAGCGTGTCTTGCCGCGGACGATCCAAAGCACCGTCAGGTTGAGATCACTTCCCATGCGCGATTCAGCCAGCGTCTTCCCGATCCAGGATGAGTCGGGCAGGATGAGGATTTCCGTCAGGTACAGGTGTACGCTCAAGTCCTCCATCTCTTCCGCACGGATGCGGTCTGGGATCAGGCGCTGGCCCAATACAAACATGTAGATCACACCAGCGATGGCGATTGGCAACCCAACGGGAGTCAACTCGAACATATCCATTGGCCGCATGCCGTACTCTGTCATGAGACCACTGACGATCAGGTTGGTAGAGGTGCTCACCAGTGTGATGGAACTTGCGAGGATCGAGGCAAAGGCGAGCGGCATCAAGAGTCTTGCGGCGCTGACCTTGGCGCGGCGCGCCAGCCCGATGACAATGGGCAGGAAAAAGGCCGTTGCCGCGGTATTGCTCATAAACGCGCCCAGCGCCACGGCAGCAATCATCACCACGAGCAGGAGCTGACTGACGCCGCCGTTGGTCCAGCGCAAGAGCGCGCGTCCGGCAAAGTCGGTTACCCCTGTGCGGTCCAGCGCGGCCATGACGACCAGCAGCCCCAGCATCATCACGACCACATCGCTGCCGAATCCGGCGAAGGCTCTGGCCGGTGGCAAGAGCTCTGTCAGGATCAGGAACAGCAGGATGCCCAGCGCGACGACATCGCTGGAGAGCCTGTCCCAGGAGAAAAGCACCGTGGCTGCCAACACCGTGCCCAACATCAGCAAAATCTGTGGGTTCATCAGCTTAGCGACTCCGACCTATGCTGTGCGCTATGGCAAGAGCCTCGATCGTCCGACGGTCCGCTCGGCGTGGTGCGGAGCGCTGAATGGCAGGAGCAGGCCCGCCCGGTGGTACTTTCCGCGAGCGCATGCGCTGCCCCGGCACTTGGCGAAGGCAGCTCACGAGCCGACCGGCACAAGGAGGACAACGGCAGCTCGGTAGTCGCTGTGCCTTCTGTTTGGGAGCTTTGCCAGGTGCAAAGGCCAGCAACTGCCAATCCGTACGGAGAATCACTGCGGTCTGTTGACCGGAATACTGCTTCCGTTGCTGTCACCGTCCGGGTCGTGGTTGTCGGCGGGTTGATAGGTAAGCGCTGGATGGCTCAGGGAGTAGACGGTATATGTCGCGCTGGGACTCCCCCGCCAGATGAAGCTGCTCGACACAGTGCACGCGCCATCCTCACCGGTGGTGCAGGTGCTGGACCCTGAGTAGCCGCCGGTCCAAGAGCCGC
>JBFEPU010000392.1:0-2340 GCA_041549915.1 Anaerolineae bacterium
CTGACCGTGACTGTGCCTGGTCTGGTTCCGCACTTTTTCGTGGGCGGCACGGCGGGCGTGGTCGGCAACGCCACGGGTGGCAGGCGAGGGGCGGTGATCGGTGCCTTCGTCAACGGCATCATCATCAGCTTCCTGGCCACCTTCCTGCTGCCGGGAATGGGGCAGCTCGGCTTCGCCAACACCACCTTCGGCGACTCTGACTTCCAGTGGCTGGGTATCCTGGTCACCGCTGTGGCAAACCTGATCAAGTAGGGCTCAGTCGCACGGACAAGTGAATAGTACGATCGACGGGAGGCATCGAAATATTCCTCCCGTGACGTATGGGGGACGCATCTCTGTGTCTTGTATCGCTTCAGAACCTGCAACGTCCTGGCCTCACACTGGCAGACGAAGCCACTCGCCACCGCGGTCAGCGGAACGATATGCCGCGTCGATGACCTCCTGAGCTGCTAGCCCGGCCCGAAAGTCCAGGTTTGATGGCTTGCCCTCTGCCACATTCAGCAGGAAATCATAGACGGCTGCCAGGTGGGCGTCCACCAGGCCGCCCTGGGAGTACTTGCCGCTCGGCCAGACCTGTCGGATAGGCCGTTCACCGGGAATGGGTGGCGTGTCGATCTCACCGTGGATCCATTGCTGCCGATTCAGGTCGTAGAGCTCAGCAAACTCGCGATTGCGGATTCCAAAGCGAAGTGCACCTTTGCTGCCAAAGACATCGAATGTCGTGGCGTCGCGGGCACCGGCCGCCATCCGTGTCACCTCCAGCACGCCGATGGCTCCGCTGGAAAGCTCTAGCGTGCACAAGGCCCAGTCATCCACATCGACGGCTTCCTTCTGGTCACTGCCCCGCGTGATGCAGCGCTCACAGACAAAGGTGCGCGTCTCAGCCCGCACCTTGGCTACGTCGCCCAATAGGTAGTGCGTCAGGTCCACCAGGTGCGCGCCCAGATCCATGAACGCACCGCCTCCTGACTCGGGACAGCGCAGGCGCCAGGACATGGGGCGCTGTGGGTCCAGGTAGCTCCCATGGAGGAGCTGTGCCCGGAAGTGGAATACCTCTCCGATGTCGCCAGCTCCGATCATAGCCTTCATCTGGCGGATCGCCGGAGCATAGCGCAGTACATAAGCCACCTGCGTCAGTGCGCCCGCCCGCTGTGCTAGGTCGGCCATGGCGCGCGCGTCTTCCAGCGTGGCAGCCAGTGGTTTCTCACAGTAGACAGCCATGCCAGCTTGCAGGGCCGGCTCGACGTGCGCACGGTGCAGGCAGTTGGGGCTGCACACGTCCACGATGTCCAGTGCTTGGCCGTAGAACTCCTCTGGGTCCATCGTGGCCAGGCCGAAGCTCTTCATCGTCTCGGCCTCGGTGTCCAACCGCGAGCGGAGCACGGCGACTAGATCGGCGACCGCTGGTGGGTTGCTGAAGCACAGCGGGATGTCTTGGTAGGCGATGGTGTGGATCTTGCCGATATAGCCAAGCCCGACCAGACCAACGTTGATGCTTCTGCTCATAATCACAGCCTCCACCCAAAGGTACGGTCTGCGTGGCGCGTAGGCGCCATCGAATGTCGATGGAAAAAGTGTGCATCCTCGGCACCCCGTCTATGATAATGCGCGTCGCCTGCGTTGGCAAGCAACGAATACTCTCTCCTACCGCCCGTTTGGACTCGGCATGCGGCGGCCTTATAATGGGCCGGCACCACAGCTCCGCGGGGGCAGAACGTGCACGAACACCTTCAACTGCAAGGCAGAGCTGGCCAGCTGGCGGCACATCTCTACGTGCCCACAGGCAGCCCGCCATTCCCAGCCGTTGTGCTGTGCCACGGGCTCACCAGCTGCAAGGAGAACTACGCCGACATCGCCGAGTTTCTGCGTGAGGAGGGCTTTGTAGTAGTGGCCTACGACTGCCGCGGGCACGGGGAGAGCGAGGGTGGGCTCGATGGTTCAGTCTGGCAGGATGTCGGCACCGCTCTGGATCACCTGCTGACACGCCCTGAGGTGGATGCGGGACGAATCGCGCTGGTCGGATCGAGCATGGGTGCACAGAATGGTCTGCGCGCAGCTGCCGAGTATCCACAGCTGCGCGCTGTCGTCGCCTTCAACACCGCGCCAGGGGAGTTGCTCAAGGTGGGTCTGCTCAACGCCGAATACTGGCACGCCATCCACCTCTCGGGAGGGAGGGTGCGCGTGGTGCTGCCCGACTATTTGCTCTACCTGGAAGACGAGGACATCTACGATCTCCCGGCGCGCATCCGACCCCGGCCCGTCTTCTTAATCCACGCGCGCGACGACGAGTTCATCACCTACACCGTCAGCGAGCGTCTGCGCTCCGCCGCTAGCGAAGAC
>JBFEPU010000393.1:0-2318 GCA_041549915.1 Anaerolineae bacterium
ACGAGCAAACGATGGCCGAGCACGAGCAACAGTCCGTAACCTCACAGACCTTGCTTGAACCCCTGCACCTGGACCTCGATCCAGCATTGGCCGGTCAGCTTGGCGAGCACTTGTCCTTCCTCAACGATGTGGGATTTGCCGTGGAACCCTTTGGCGGAACAAGCTATCTTGTCCGTGCTGTACCGTCTATCCTGGTCGTGCCTGACGTTCGCACCGCATTCGTGGACATCCTCGAACTGATGCGACAAGGAGACGATCCGCTGGCTGCCCAAACCGAGGAACGCCTTATCGCAGCCGTGTGCAAGCGCGCCGCCATCAAGGCGGGGCAGACACTCACCGGGGAGGAGATGCAGCGACTCGTGCGCCAGCTCGAGCAGTGCGAATCGCCTCGCACGTGCCCACATGGCAGGCCCACCGTGCTTCACTTCTCAGTGGAGCAATTGGAGAAGGAATTTGGCAGGCGCTAGAAGACCGTCCCGCAAAGCGCGATCACGGCAAGTAGCTTGGGTGCACTGCAGCGATCCTGCCGTGAGGCGGCTCCAGCCGAGTCCGGTAGAACCATGACGCAGGCATTGATTCTCGGTTCGACAGGCTGTATTGGCAACAACGTAGTCAGAGCTTGCCTGGATGCGGGCTGGTTGGTTCGCGCTTTCCGCCGCGCGACAAGCCAAACCTGGATGCTGGATGGGCTCGACGTTGAGCATGTCGTCGGTGACTTGGCCGATCCTCAGTCACTGGTGGACGCCATGCGTGGCTGCGACGTGGTCTTTCATGCAGCCGCCTACTACCCACGCCACTCCCTGGACACCAACGGTTCACTGCGCGACGCTGTTGTCGGCATGCGCAACGTACTCGAGGCAGCCACAGCGACAGCCGTTGGCCGGCTGGTTTACACCAGTTCGTTGACCACCCTTGGCCCGCCATCCGAGCCCGGGCGGTTGGCCGACGAGCGAGACTTCTACCTGCCTGGGAGCGCGCACAGCGCCTATTTCGAGAGCAAATGGGCCATGGAAGCAGAAGCATGGCGGGCAGTAGCTACTGGACTGCCTCTGGTCATTGTCAATCCTACTGCAGTCTTTGGCCCCTGGGACATAGGTCCCACGACCGGTGAGATTCTGGTAAATGTCGCAAAGGGCCGATTCCCCGTTTGGGTGGATCTTGAGACAAATGTGGTTGATGCGCGGGATGTAGCCAACGGGCACCTGCTAGCCGCCGAGCATGGCGGAGTCGGCCAGCGCTACATCCTGGGAGGGGAAAACATCCACGTGCGCCAGGCTCTGACCATTGCAGCCCATGAGGCTGGAGCTAGCCCTCCCAGGTGGCCGGTCTCCCTGGGGATGGTCTCCGCACTCGTGAAGGCCGGCGAGGCGCTCGGACGTCTTCCCCTGATTGAGCCACTGCCACTGGAGCACCTGAAGACCATGCGCGAGTGGCGCGCGCTGGACTGCAGCAAGGCACAGCGAGAGCTAGGTTTCGTGCACCGCCCATTCGTGGAAACCATCCGCGACACCCTGGCCTGGTTCAGGGAACACGGCTATCTTTAGCCAGAAACCTGGTACGCCAGGAGGAACGCGACGAATTATGGACTCAGTTGCCCCCTCAGTCGGTCAGCGACGTCCCGCCCGGCAGGCTCGAAGATTCTGGCACTGCTCACAGCGCGCCGATCCATCCCTTCCTGTACCCCACCCTTCCCTCTGCCGAGAGCGCGCGATTGGCCAAGGAATTGCCCTGTTCCGCAGCCTGCCACGACCTGCGATCCTGCCCGCTAGCGCAGCACCGCGTTTCCCAGACAGTGCAAGAGAGGTGGTGGCGCCGTGAAGAGCCTGCTGGCATCAGTCTCCAACTGGCGATTGCCGCACGTCCTCATCGTTGGGTTTGCTCTGACGACAGCTATCACCATCGCCGTTGGCTCTCTGATCACCTATCGCGTGATCAACAACTACCTGGAAAACGCCCAAGATGCCCGCATCGGCCGCGACATGGATCTGGCCAAGGCATTCTATGACAGCAAGCTGCACGACATCTCAGCGACTGCGCGACGGATCGCGTCGTCCCGTGTCGTCGAGCACAACATCGACGGTGCCAGAAGGGGCAGCCCGGGCGCTGTTACAGCTCTGAGGTCCGTGGTAGCCAATGAGATGGCGAATTTACCCCCAGGAACCCAACGCTTTGTGTTGATCACCGATGCCCAGGGCAACGAAATCGCCGGCAGTATTGCTTCGACAGGACAGATGGATCCCGCCGGTAACCAAGTAAACTGGAGCTCCTTGCCGATCCTCAGGGCCGCACTCGGCCAGGGCAAGCCTCAGTCAGCAACC
>JBFEPU010000394.1:0-2306 GCA_041549915.1 Anaerolineae bacterium
ACAATCGGGCTAGATTGGAACCACTGCCCATCATAGGGGGCGAGCGACACATCGTCAACAGCCAATGGTGCTTCTGAGAGAGCTGATCTCGTTAATCACTGTCCCACCCGGTGACCTGGTCTATCACCTGGTCACACTGTTCGCTATCCAGCTTATTCTGGGAATAGCGTTCGGGCATTGGAACCGCCATCGCCATGATCCGAAAGCGATGCGGCTGCTGGTGACCGGGGTGAGTTTTGCCTTCGCACGCACGCTGTTGATGCTCGTCGCTGTGCTCGATCGCGTCGGCGCGTTATCGCCCAACGTCGTGCTGCCCCCGCTTGAACGATTCCTCGATTTTGCCACACTGCTGCTGGCTGTCTGGGCGTTCCTGCCGATCCTAGGGCGGCACTCGCGCCTGGGGGTAACGCTCTTGCTTGCCACCCTCCTGATAACTGCGGGCGTGTATGCAGCTTTTGCCGCCACATGGCCACAGGCCGAGGCTCAGAGCATCGCCTACAATGGCTATTGGCAGGAGACGGTGTGGGAGTTCTCCGCCATATCGATCCTCGTGCTAGCCCTCATTGCCGGAGTTATGTGGCGTGAGGGTGATTGGGGGCTGGCGATCTGCCTGTTTGCCCTCTGGCTCGCGGGTCATGTCCTACAGTTCACCGTTCCGTTTACCGATTCCCACACCGCTGGGTGGGTGCGACTAGCTAACCTAGCTGCGCTGCCGCTGGTGGCTGGCCTCGCGTATCGCCATGTGCTGAGCGCGCCCGCAGCTACCAGCAGGGATACCGTCCTGGGGATGGCGAGCGTTCTCGAGACTGTCCGGCGCATCGAGGCGACCCACGACGTTGAGTCCGCTCTGAGGCTAGCTGCTTCATCTATCGCTCACGCACTAGGGGCTGACACAGTCGCCCTCGGCCTCCCGTTTCCCGGACCGGCCAGGGGCATACGCATCGTCGCTCTCCATCCTCCGACCAGTGCAGTGCTGGCACATCAAGAGCTGACCCTGCTTGTTTCCAGACATCCCTTGCTGGCCACCGCTCTTCAGACGAGGCGCCTGCAGCGTGCGCGTGCGCCGCGCAAGGACCCCACCATCGCCTCGCTCTACCAACGCCTGGGTTTCGAGCGACCAGGTCCCTTGTTAGTGCAGCCTTTGGCTGACGGAGGCACTCTGCTGGGTGTAATGCTGGCCGGGAACCCAGTCTCCCAACAGCGCTGGACAACGCGCGACGAACAGGTCTTCCAAGCCGTGGGTGCAGCGATAACGGCATCGTTGGCCACTGCCTCCCGCCGGGAGACGGCCGACCGCGGTGCAGAGCTGAAAGAAGCCCTCAGCGAGGCACGTCGCCTGGCCCAGCGGGAGGCCGAGCTAGAAGCTGAACTGGAGCAGCAGTGTCAACGGGCCGAGAAATTGGCCACCAAACTACGCCTGCGAGAGCGCGAATCGGCAACTCAGAGCCAGGCTATGGCCGAAGCCGTCATCTGGCAGCAGGAAATACGCGACTTGGCGGATGCTCGTGCTGCACAGGAGGCCGAGTTGGCTGCATGGCGGGAGAAGGCGGGACAACTGGCCCGTTCGGCGGCCGGTTTCCAGGACCAACTGGCACAGGCACAGACCGAACTCCAGGAAGCACGAACCCAGGCGGCCTCGGCCCTGGTTGCACAACCCACCGACGGCAACCTGGCCGGCATCCTGGTGAGCGACGCACAGGGCAATATCATCCTGGCCAGCCAGGGGGCTCAGCACCTCACAGGGCAATCCCATTCGGCATTGCTGGGCACACCCCTTCAGGCCCTGTTCACTGAGTCATTGTGGGGTCAGGCAGTCAACAGTCTCCTGCACAAGGAGGCTCAGGCCGGCGATGTCACTACGGCCAGTCTTGATCTGAACGGGCGCATGGTGCGGGCAGAATTGACACGCCTCCCTGACACCGCCGGTTGGCCGGGGACCTTGGTCGTTATGCTCTACCTCGAGGAAGGCGCAACGATTCCAAGCGAGATAGCGGTTTCGCTGATTCACGAACTGCGCACCCCGATGACCTCCATCACCGGCTATACAGATCTGCTGCTGAGTGAGTCTGCCGGCATCCTGGGTGAGATGCAACGCCAGTTCCTGCAGCGAATCAACGCCAACATTGAGCGCATGGGCGGGCTGCTCAATGACTTGGTCAAGGTTACCGCCATAGACGCCGGACAGATTTCGCTTTCGCCCGAACCGGTCGACCTGATCAATGTGATCGAGAGTGCAATCATGTCGTTGTCTGCCCAGTTTGGCGAGCGCAGGCTGGCAGTACGAATGGACTTGCCGTCCGAACTGC
>JBFEPU010000395.1:0-2289 GCA_041549915.1 Anaerolineae bacterium
AATTGACTTCGGTGGCCGAGAGTCTGGAGAACATGCCCCCGGCCTGGCGTGACTGGGGGCGATTTCGGGCATTGCCGCACCGCGTGGCCGCTGAGCTCTTGCCAGGCTTTGGGACAAGCCAATCCTGTCCCAGCCCTTCGCAGTAGTGTTTGGCGTACAACGGTGTATCGATATGTCTGAAAGACTGTACGACGTTATCGTAGTGGGCGCTGGTCATGCTGGCTGTGAAGCCGCACTGGCTGCCGCACGCATGGGCGCATCCACGCTCCTGCTGACGATGAACCTGGATCTCATAGCACAGATGCCGTGCAACCCAAGCATCGGTGGGCCTGCCAAGGGGCATCTGGTGCGTGAGGTCGATGCCCTGGGTGGAGAGATGGGGCGCAACATCGACCGCACCTTCATCCAGATCCGCATGCTCAACCTGTCGAAAGGCCCTGCCGTTCGCGCCCTCCGCGCTCAGGCGGACAAACGCCTGTACTCGCTGGCCATGAAACACACCTTGGAACGCACCCCTAACCTTAGCTTGGCACAGGGGCTGACGGAGCGTTTGCTGGTGCACGACGACCGCGTGCAGGGTGTGGTGACGCAAGCGGGCAGGGTCTATCGAGGCCAAGCAGTAGTGCTGACCACAGGGACGTTTCTCAATGGGCGTATCTTGTGCGGCGAGCACTCCCATCCAGCCGGCCGTGCGGGCGAGTTCCCCGCCGTTGGCCTTTCCGCCTGCCTGCGGGAGCTGGGCTTCACGCTGGGTCGCCTGCAGACCAACACACCACCACGAGTGGATGCCCGCACCGTTGATTTCAGCAAGACGACTCCTCAGTTCGGCAGCGACACGCCCCTCTACTTCAGCCTCGAATCCAGCGCCGACGCGGACCCGCTGATCCTAGATCCGGGATCCTGGCTTAATCCAGTCTATCCAGTTGCTCGACAGACTGAGTGGCGCCTGCAGCTGCCCTGCTATCTCACCCAGAGCAACGAAGACACCCACCGCATCATCCGGGAAAATCTCCATCGCTCCCCGATTGGAGCGGGTTTCATTTCCGGCTCAGGGCCGCGCTACTGCCCTTCCATCGAGGAGAAGGTTGTTCGCTTTCCGCACAAGTCTTCACACCAGATCTTCCTGGAGCCCGAGGGCTTTGCGACGGGCGAGGTCTACGTCCAGGGCTGTTTCACCAGTCTGCCGGAAGACGTGCAATTGGCCATGCTGCGCACCATATCGCCTTTGGCCGACGTACGCATCATGCGCGCTGGCTACGCGGTCGAGTACGACTTTGTGCCCCCGGCACAGATCTCCGCCACCCTGGAAACAAAGCGTGTTGAGGGGCTGTTCCACGCGGGCCAGATCAACGGGACGTCAGGCTATGAGGAGGCCGCATCACAGGGCCTGCTGGCAGGTATCAATGCCACCAGACGGGTGCAAGGGAAATCGCTGATCATTCTGCGTCGTGACCAGGCCTATCTCGGCGTACTCGTCGATGACATTGTCACCAAAGATATCAGCGAACCTTATCGCATCTTGACATCGCGCGCCGAGCACCGCCTGCTTCTCCGCCAGGACAATGCCGATCTGCGCTTGGGCCCGATTGGCTATGAGCTTGGCCTGATCAGCGCGCAAAGGCATCGGCGGATCGAGCAGAAACGAAACCAGGTGCTGGAGGAATGCAAGCGCCTGGAGAAGACATGGCTTGCTCCCTCGCCGCATGTCAACGAAGTGATGGAGAGCTTTGGCCTGGAGCCACTGGCCAAAGACATCAATGCTCTGCAACTCCTGCGCCGGCCAGACGTGAACTATGACCTGATCGCAGCTCTTTCCCCAGGCCCGGCTGAGCTGCGGCCAGAGGCCATCGAACAGATCACGATCAAAGCCAAGTACGCGGGGTACATCGAAAAACAAGAACGAGCGGTCGATCGGCTGCGCCGTCTGGAGGAATGGCGTATCCCGCCCGAACTGCACTATGCGGAGCTCGTTGGGCTGCGCAGCGAAGCGGTGGAGAAGCTAACGCACTTTCAGCCAGCCACTATTGGACAAGCAGCGCGGATTCAGGGCGTCAATCCTGCGGACATTTCCATACTGCTCATCCACTTGCAGCGTCGCGTCGGTCGAGGGGGTAAGTAGTTGAGAAACGGAGTGGGTCCATTCCGCTAGGCTCTGCAGATCATGGGCAACGCTATCCTGCGGACGAGTTTCCGATAGAACACGTCCCATTTGCCGCTGCCATTACGCCTGCTCCACACGGCGTGGAGCTGTCGATGGGTATCGACGGCAAGTCGGAGATCAGCAATGCC
>JBFEPU010000396.1:0-2272 GCA_041549915.1 Anaerolineae bacterium
CCGGCCCCTGATCCGCTCCATCAAAAAGGCACTGCGGCACAAGGGCTTTGGCTTCATTGAGGTGCTGAGCCCCTGCCCCACGCAGTACGGTCGCCGCAACGAGAACCCGACGCCGATCGGCATGCTGCGCGCACTGAAGGACAACTGCGTGACGCAAAGGCGCGCCCAGGGCATGACTGCCGAGGAACTGGTCGGCAAGACTACCATCGGTGAGTTCGTTCTACCATGTGACGCCGAAAGCGCAGAGCCAGATTGATGCAGTTAGGGTGGGGGCTCACCTCTGGAGGGAAAGCCACGGTACGAGACGGAGGAACACTGTAACCACTGCAGATGACGGACTTGTCGCGTGGTCAGGGCCGGACACCGGCCCTTGCACCGCCGTAGGTGCGCCGCACAATGGCCTGGCCGGCAGGGCTGCGGGCAAAGTCCATGAAGCTGGCGACTTCGGGGTCAGGCTCAGGCAGGCTGACCAGCAGGAAGGGGCGGGTCAGCGGGTACGTGCCGTCCTCTATGGCGTCCCGACTCGCTGTGACACCATCAATAGCCAGGGCAACCACGCCTGGCTCCAAGTAGCCCATTGAAAGATAGCCAATCGCCTCGTCGTGCGTGGCTACGTGATCGCGCATTGCCTCGCTGTTGGGCATGATCAGGGCAGCGAGGGTCATTCTGTGGTCGCCCATCAAAAGCTCTTCGAATGCAGCGCGTGTACCGGAGCCGTCCTCGCGGCTGATGACCAGGATGTCGCGAGGTGAGCCTCCAACTTCGTCCCAGGCAATGATCCTCCCCTCGAAGATGTCACGGATCTGGTAACGCGTGAGCTCTCGCAGAGGGTTGTCTGCGCTGACGACCACAGCGATGGCGTCTTGAGCCATGACTGTGTACGCCAGCAGTCGTTCGCCAGTCCGCACGTCGTACTCCTCTTCGGGGCGCAATTCGCGAGAGACGAGCGCCAGATCTGCACTGCCGCGGCGCAGAGCCTCTACTCCGGCGCTGGATCCGACAGCGATCAAGTCGAAGCTGACGTGTGGGTGGCGCCCAGTGTACGCGGTGGCCAGCTCCCGAAGGAGGGGCTGCATGGATGTGGAGCCGGACATGCGCAGCAGGATGGGTGCGGGCGACGTGCTTGGTGGCTGGCTGCAGGCGCCCATGCAGACAACCGCGAGCAGGAGAAGGCCAGTGAGCCAGGTTTGTGCGGGAGTACTGCGACCATAGATGGGCCTGGCCGAGCGACGATGACGGCTGATGTCGTCAGGACGGACAGCGTCCCATCCTTCTGTAGTGGAGACTTTGGTCGCTGGACAATAGCTGGCTGGGCGATCCAGACGACTGTAGTCGTTACTACGAAGCCTTTTGAGGCTGAGGATGCTCGAGACCATGGATGCGCTACCTGAGCAGATAGAGAGCGATGCTGCCCAGGCCGAAGGCCCAACAGTAGGCCGCGAAGACAGTGAGGCTGCGCTCTTTCACATAGTTCAGCAGGAAGCGGATGCAGACGTAGCCGGTGAGGCTGGCGGCCAGGAAGCCCAAAAGCAGCGGCAGAAGCCCAGCGTCGAGGTTGGGCAGTTCAAGCAGCCTCTTCACCTGCAGGAGCCCGGCGCCAAGAATGATCGGCGTGGAGAGCAGGAAGGAGAACCGGGTCGCCGCGTCACGCCGCAAACCGAGCAGCAGACCGGCACCGATGGTTGCTCCAGAACGCGAGATGCCAGGAGCGATGGCGCAGCCCTGGGCCACGCCAATCAACCATGCCTGCCACCACTGCAGATCGTCTGCCTCCTTCTCCATACGGCCGAGGGATTCGGCCAGCACGAGCCAGAGGCCGGTCACGAGCAGCAGCGCTGCTGCGTGCAGCGGGCTGTGAAAGAGGGCCTCGAATTGCTCTTCCCAGAGCAGGCCCATCAGCGCGGCAGGGAGGGTACCCACGACGATCCGCCAGGCCAGCCGTGCTCCAACGGTGTCCACTTTGCGACGCACGACGCTCTGCCACCCGGACCTGCCCAACGCGAGCAAATCGGGCCAGAAGACGGCCAGCACAGCCAGCAGCGTACCCAGGTGCAGCACGGCATCGAATGCCAGGCCGGGATTGGGCCAGGCAAGGAGCCAGGGCACCAGCACCAGGTGCCCTGAGCTGCTGATGGGGATGAATTCGGCCGCTCCTTGCACAACGCCGAGAACGATTGCTTGGATGATATCCATTGGTTCCGCACCCGGTTACGGCGAGACTGCGCCTCGCCTCAGTGATAGCGAGACTAGGCCTCGCCCCAGTGACGGCGAG
>JBFEPU010000397.1:0-2268 GCA_041549915.1 Anaerolineae bacterium
AGAGCTACGGTCCATCCTTCCTTGACTCCCTGCCAGAGTGCGCGGTCTATCGCGGTCGCCTCAGGGAGCTACCACAGAAGGCTGCGCGTTGGATTGAGGAACTTCAAGTGGATCCAGCTGGCCTGGGATCGCGGGAACCCCCGGAAGCGGAAGGGCTAGGGTAGCCACAGCAGATCCAGCACGGCCAGCCGATTGGCCTGCCTTGGTAGAGCGCAGTGTATGATGATGGCCTGTCAGGCTGAACTCACATCGATCGGGCGGGTTCGGCCAAGCACGGGTGGCTGACCAACCTCGTCGAGACCATTTCCAATACCGTACCCAGCCGGAACGGCTTGCGGATGAATGGGACGCCGCTCATCTTCAAGAGCCTTCGGGTGCCTGGATTATTCGGTTCGCCAGTACAGAACACAATGCGCTGGCTTAGGCTTGGACGGGAACGGCGCAATTCGCGGTAGAACGCCTCCCCGTCCATCACTGGCATCCTGACATCGCATATGATCAGGTCATACTCGCCAGCAGCGACCTTCTCGAGCGCCTCTCGGCCATGGTAGGCGAGATCAACGTGGTACCCCGCAGCTTTCAGCAGGTACGCCAAAGCATTGGCTACAGGTTCATCGTCCTCGACCAGAAGGATTCTACCGGACGTCGACTCTTGACCGAGTTTCCGCATCCCTTATCCCCCCTTGGCCCCGCGCCACACCCCTCCAACCTCGCCCGTTCAGGCACGGAATGAGCCTCCCTGCAAAGTGTTCGAGGGCTCCGGTACCTGTCGATCACGTGCCCCTTGGTGCGACAGCTTCTGGCTCGGGCTGAGCGGGCAGATTCCAGACCAGCCGCGCCGTGCTCACCTACGCAGATCGTTGCACTTCCAGGCGAACATTTCGTGGTCGTGCATCGCTCCAAATGTATGACGCAGAATGGGCGCTTTTATTGCGCTTTGGAGCCAGAGAACCGAGTCGAATTGCCGAAGGGTCCTTCCGGAAGTGCCCCCGCAGGCCTGACTCAGCGCATCGATAGCCAAGGACGAGCCGTCATCGCGAGAGGTGCGCAGATGGGCCAGGGCTTGCGTCATTGCACAGTACAGTTCGACCGCCCCTACCTGCGCTTGTGACCGTGCCTGGCTGTGGTTTCAGTGGCAGGTCAACAACCTGCGCACCATCCAGGATCCCGGCCGGCCAGCAACAGGGAGTCAGTACGCCATCGCTGCTGACAAGCAGCGCCCGACGGCTTGCCAACGCTTCGCTTGAGCCAGGTGGCATTCTGCGGGAAAGCAACAGACGCTGAGGTGCCTGTGAGGCGGTGCCTCGGGGGCAGCAAGTGTGCCCTCCACTGATCGGCGCCGGTGGGGTCAACATCGTGGGGCACCTGCCAGGAGCTCACTGCATGGCGGTTTGCCGAGGCCGAGGCGGCACCATGCTCGCGGGGTGTTGACACGTGGCAGCGTCACCCTATAATGTAGGGGCCATGACTTTGCCCAGTATGCCCACACTCGACCTGCATCGCTTCATCGGGCTTTTTCTGAGCGGGATCTGCCACCAGCTCCCGGAGCACTCGATTTTCATCGGCGGGCTGCAGCTTCCACTGTGCGCACGCTGCATGGGCACTCACCTGGGAGCTCCGCTCGTGTTGGGCAACCTGTGGCTCAGAGGCCGTACGCGCGCCAGTCGGCTACCACCGGTGAGGGTTCTGGCCGTCCTGGCCTTTTTCTTTCTCCTGTGGGCGATAGACAGTGTGAACTCGTACCTCTACTTTGCCACTGGACGAGTGATGGCCTACACGCCCAACAACCTGTTGCGCCTGACGACAGGCATGCTGAACGGGCTGGCCCTGAGCCTGTTGGTGTTCCCCATGTTCCATTTCGCAATCTGGCGCGAACCGGGCAAGGAGCGAGCTGTCAACGGTATCGGTGAGTTCGCGATCATTCTCTTGCAGGTTGTGATCCTGGCGATCGTACTACCGGCCGATGTCGCCGAGCTGATGTATCCCACAATGCTGCTGAACCTGCTGAGCGTTCTGCTTATGCTGACCGCTGTGAACAGCATGATCGTACTTATCCTGCTGGGCCGAGAGAATCAAGCGGACCGCTGGCAGCAAACGCTTCAACCCCTCGGCATTGGACTCTTGATGGCCATTGCGGAAGTGGGCAGCATCGCCGCACTGCGATATGCGCTGCCGGTCCCCCTGCCGTCTCCGTTCCTCTGAGGAACAATCACATCCAGTGCCTATCAGAAGGGAATACCTGCCGTTCGGTGTCAACAAGATCGGAAG
>JBFEPU010000398.1:0-2267 GCA_041549915.1 Anaerolineae bacterium
ATGTTCTGGCTGTTGGTTGAGAAACCACCGCTCTACCATCGTAGAGCGGTGGTTCTTCTGGTGCAAGTTCCTTCACCTCAAAGGAGGCGTCGCGAGGGCCTGCAAGATCGCCCCCACTGCTGCGCGGGCCATTCAACCTGACGCGCGTCGCCGGCGCAGCAAGGATTGCAGAATCCAGCTCGCGGCGCGCTTGTCCAGTGGTTCGTTGTTGTTCCCGCATTTCGGGGACTGGACGCAGCTTGGGCACCCCTCCTGGCAGGGACACTCGACGATGGCGGTCCAGGTTGCCTGCCACAACTCCAAGAGAAGATCAAAGCCTTTCTCAGTAATCCCTACGCCACCGGGGAGTGCATCGTACACAAAGACCTGAGCATGGCCTGTGTCCGGATGCATGGGGGTGGAAAGGCCGGCGATGTCCAGCCGGTCACACATGGCGAACAGGGGAAGGATCCCGATGATCGCGTGCTCGACCGCATGCAGCCCCCCGGCCAAGTCCAGGCCCCGTCTCTGTACCTCGCGCGCGATCGTTGGCGGGACGTCGAACCACAAACCCATCGTGGCGAAGGACTGCTCCGGCAGGTCGAGTGGTTCGACCGAGAGTACCGTGTCGCTGAACTGCTGCAGCCGCCTGTAGCCGATCACCTGCTCCGTTACGCTCAGTTTCCCGAAACAAGCGTTGCTTGCCGGCATCTCCTTTCGCTGCCAGGCTTCTACGACCCTCACCTCGTTGGTTTCGCGCGGCTCGGTGTAGTAGTTGACGTCAACCGGCGAAGCGTAGGCGATGCCCATGTCAAGATCAAGTTGTGTGATGAGGTATGACTCGCCCTGATGCAGGTAGATCGCACCCGGATAGACGCGGCCCAGGGCGACTGTCTGTTCCAGTTCCTCCAGCAGTTGGTAGTTCTGCGACTCATCCAAGATGGCGAATTTGCCGGCAGAGATAGAACGCAGGCTCGCGTCTTCGGCAGGATAGCCGATCCCTTGAAAGAACCAGCGATCATTCCGGTACTCCAGAGCAAGGCTTCGCTCCAGCTGCACCATGGCCTCTGCAAAGCCGGGGCCGAACAACGCTTCATCTTCAGGCGTAAGAGGCCTCTCATAAGCAGCACAGGGCAGGTGCTTCAGCAGGATGTAGACATTGTCTGGGGCAATGAGCGCGTTCTCCGCACTACGACCGAACAGCGCCTGCGGATGCCGCATAAAGTACTGGTCGAGCGGATTGTCCAAGCCAATGAGGATGTTCAACGCCTCGCGCACACCGCGGCCGGCGCGGCCAGCCTGCTGCCATGTGCTGGCGATCGTTCCGGGATAGCCTACCAGCACCGTTGCATCTAGGTGGCCAACATCCACACCCAGTTCCAGGGCATTGGTGGCTGTCACCCCAATCAGTTGCCCTGAGAAGAGCCCATGCTCAATGTCACGCCGCAATTCGGGGCGGTAGCCAGCACGGTACGATCTGATCAGCGGCAGCATTTCCGGTGCGTCCTTGGCCAGGATCTCTTGGGCGTAGAGCAAGATGAGTTCCGCTACCTTCCGTGCCTTGGTGAAAGTGATATTGCGGATTCCATGGCGAACCATCTCCACGAACAGAGCCGTCGCCTCGGCGTTGGCGCTGCGCCGCGCACAGCGCGCTGCGTCGACAAATGGCGGGTTCCAGAATACAAACTCCCTTGCTGCCTGGGGAGAGCCGTCCTCCTGGATCACTGCCGCTCGCACGCTGGCGAGGCGCGACGCGTGCTCAGCCGGATTGGCAATTGTGGCCGAGCAGAGAATGAACTGCGGGTTGGAGCCGTAGAAGCGACAAAGGCGGATCAGGCGTCGCAGCACGCAGGCTACCTGCGATCCAAAGATGCCGCGGTACACGTGAGCCTCATCGATAACGACATACTTCAGGTTGGCCAGGAACTTGGACCACAGCGAGTGGTTGGGGAGGATGCCTATGTGCAGCATATCGGGGTTGGTTAGGATGATAGACGCCGACTGACGCAAGCGCCTCCGGGTCGCTCGGGGTGTATCCCCGTCGTATGTCCCGAACCGCACCTTGGACGCCATGTGTCGCGTCAACTGGCGCAGAGAACGCAGTTGGTCCTGAGCCAACGCCTTTGTTGGAAACAGGTAGAACGCGCGAGATCGCCCGTCCTCGAGGATGGACTCTAAAACGGGAGTGTTGTAGACTAGCGTTTTTCCGCTGGCTGTGGAAGTGGCTACGATCACATGTTGCCCGTCGCGGACTGCATTGATGGCCTGTGCCTGATGTACATACAGCC
>JBFEPU010000399.1:0-2264 GCA_041549915.1 Anaerolineae bacterium
CATGCTCTTGATCTCGCTGCCCAGCATGTCAGCTGCAGCCCTTTCTGCGGCTTCGGGACTGTGCGATGGCCGAACCGCACCCCTCTCGCCCCGTTCTCCGATCAGCACCTGCGACTTGATGACGATGGGACCAGCAATACGCTGCGCTATGGTTCTCACGCTGGCGGAGGTTTCTGCAACTCCCCCGACCGGAACGCTGATGCCATTACGTGCGAGTATCGCCGTTTCCTGACACTCATGTAGCTTCAACGTCTAATCCCAGATATGTTGCCTGAGCTGCTCGAGCACGAGCCCAATGGGCGTCCTAGCAATAGCTTGCTTCCCCCGGGCGTCGCTGAGGCAGCCAAGCCACTCTGGCGCAACGAGCGCTCCAATTCAGGTCTCGAAAGAATCAAGGCGCAGGCCGCTCCTGCGACCCACCTGGCGAAACCAGGACACCACTGCACCTCATGGAGGATTCAGGTTAGTTGCTACAAGTGAGGACTCACACACGCTGCGAGCATGAAGAGGCGATTCTTTCGTTGACAGACGCTTGGTACCCGGCGGGCTAGGCTTCGGGCGCCTGTGCTATCAGGCCTTGCTCCATCAGCACCTGCACCTGGTCGCGAGCAGCTTTGATGGTTTCCGACGCTTTCGCGTAGAGCTCCTCGCGAGTGGCCGTCAGGCGCGCCACGCCTTGCTCCTGTGCCTTCATGGCTACCGCGACCGCCTCACGTGGAAAGACCTCCCACTCATCCATGGTCGGTGCAATATACTCGTCATGGATGCCCCTGTCTTCGGCGCACTGCGCCAGTTCCTTTGCTGCTGCCAGACACATCTCATCGGTAATGGTCCGCGCGCGCACATCCAATGTGCCGCGGAAGATGCCAGGGAACCCAAGCGAGTTGTTGAGCTGATTGGCAAAGTCCGAACGCCCAGTTGCAACGATGCGAGCCCCTGCCTCCTTGGCCTCCCACGGCCAGATCTCCGGCACCGGGTTGGCACACGGAAAGACGATGGCATCTTTGGCCATGCTCCGCACCCATTCCGGCTTGATAGTACCAGGACCGGGTTTGGAGAAGGCGATGCATACGTCTGCCCCGCGCAGAGCCTCTCCTACGCCCCCCTTGCGATTCTCCGCATTGCTTTCCAGGCAGACACGCCACTTGTCAGGGAACCGTTCCTGCTCCTTTTCGATGTCTTTTCGATCGCTGTGGAGAATACCCTTCGAGTCCACGGCCACCAGGTTCGACATGCTGGCAGCACTGGCTCTGAGCAAGCGGAGCGTGGCTACATTGGCGGCGCCAAAACCGACCATGGCAATTTTCACCTCGGACATGCTCTTGCCTACAAGCTTCAGAGCATTGATGAGCCCTGCCAGGAGAACGGTTGCCGTGCCCTGCTGGTCGTCATGCCAAACCGGGATCCGCATCCCGGGGTCCGCACGGAGGCTATCTAGCACGCGAAAGCACTTTGGCTGCGAAATGTCTTCCAGGTTGATGCCGCCAAACGCAGGCTGGATCAGTTTGACGGTGCGGATGATATCATCGGCATCCTTTGTGTCCAGGCACAAGGCCACGGCATCCACCCCACCCAGGTACTTGAAGAGCAGGGCTTTGCCCTCCATGACCGGCAGCCCAGCTTCGGGGCCAATGTCGCCCAGACCTAGCACGCGCGTGCCATCTGATACGACGGCGATGACATTGGCCTTGTTGGTGTGCTCAAAAACCAGCTCAGGATTCTGCGCAATGGCCCGGCACGGAGCCGCCACCCCTGGGGTGTACCAAATGGCGAAATCCTGAAGACCTCGAACCGCGCACTTTGCCACTGTAGCCACCTTGCCATGATAGAAGGGGTGCAGGCGGAGCGCATCCTCCGACGGCTTCTTGGCCTTGGCCAACAACTCATCTACATTGTACATTTCGTCTCCTCATCAAATCGTTACGAATTACAGAGGCGAACCGGGCGGCATCGGGGCCACCCGATTTCAGCGAATTCAGCCGCGCACCGACTTAGGGTGGTTATCCGCCTGGATCTGTGGGATCACGGGAAGAGGCGGGCACTCGATCACGTCACGCCGCGTCCCGCGTATAGTCGGGCAGCACCATTGGAGCCACCAGCTCAGGATCCAGACCCACTTCATCCAGCTGGCGCTCCCATTCTACGAGATGATTTAACGTCAGTTTCTCCAGTTCGACCTCCTTCGACCGCCGAGCGGCGGCAACGCCTGCCCGTCGGCCGAACACAGTGATATCGAGCAGCGAGTTGCCCATCAAACGGTTGCG
>JBFEPU010000400.1:0-2260 GCA_041549915.1 Anaerolineae bacterium
AGGGCTGCTACGGCTGCATCATCCACTGTCGCCACAAGTACCTGATCAAGGATGGACCGTTCGCCGGGGCCTACGCTGAGGGGCCGGAGTACACCAGCCAGGGCGCTTTCGGCACGGAGGTCGGCTGCAACAGCTTTGGGACCATCCTGGTCGGCAACCACCTGGTCAACAAGTACGGACTGGACACGCTGGAAACCGGCAATATGATTGCCTGGGCGATGGAGCTCTATGAGAAGGGCATTCTGACAGACAAAGATACGGATGGCCTGAAGCTGGAGTGGGGCAACGACGAGGCCGTGCTGGAGATGGTCACGCGCATCGCCGAACGCGAGGGGCTGGGAGACGTCCTGGCCGAGGGACCGCTGCGAGCCGCAAAGAGGATTGGCCAGGACTCGCTCAAGTACTGCATCCATGTCAAAGGAATGGGCAACTTGCACTCAGACGAGCGGCCCACGCCGTCACTGGCACTGGGCATCGCCACCTCCACACGCGGCGCCGATCACCTGCGCAGTCGCCCGGCTATTGACCTCTATCACCTGCCCGAGCCTCTGCTGCGCAAGATCTATGGTGGTCCCAAGCTGTACGATGGCCCCCTTTCTTCTGACTATACCTCCTATGTGGGAAAGGCGCGCATGGTGCAGTGGCAGGAGATGATGTACGAAGCGATTGATTCGGCTGGCATCTGCAAGTACCACACCATCTTCTTGAGCCCCAACTTGATCGGGTTTGGCGAACTGGCCCAGTTGATCTACTACAACACCGGTCTGGAGTTCTCACCGGAGGATCTCTGGGACATTGCCGATCGTGCCTATACCCTGGAGCGGCTGTTCAACATCCGGGAGGGGCGGACTCGGGCAGACGACTGGCTGGTGGATCGCTACTTTGACGAGCCAACGCCCATTGGCCTACCCGTTGTGCGGGGCAAGTGCCTGGACCGTGTCAAGTTCAAGCAGATGCTGGATGAGTACTATGAGCTCCACGGCTGGGATGAGGACGGCGTGCCGCGGCCGGAGACACTGCAGAGGTTGGGCCTGGACGGCGAGCCCTCCCACAGGCTCTAGGAGATTGCGTATGGATATGATTCTGGCGGTAGATCACGTCAAGTGCACGGGCTGCCGATTGTGCGAGCAGGTCTGCTCGGTGAAGCATACGGGTGCCAACAGCCCCACTCGCTCCCGTATCCACGTCATCAAGTGGCCGCTGGAGGGATTCGAGTTGCCCATGCTCTGTCAGCAGTGCGAGGAGGCACCGTGCATCGCTGTGTGCCCCAAAGATGCTCTATCTCGCGACACGATGCTGGGAAGGGTTGCCCTGGACTATGACCTGTGCATTGGCTGCAAGATGTGCGTGATGGCCTGCCCCTTCGGTGGGATGGGGATTGACTCCGAGTCACGCCAAGTGATCAAGTGCGACCTCTGCGATGGCGAACCGACCTGTGTCCGCTTCTGCGAGCCCGGTGCACTGCAGTTCCTGCCAGCCAGTTCCGTGAACCTGAGGAAGAAGCGAGACGCGGGGCTGAGACTCTCTGAGGTGATGCGCAGGTCGTTCGCCACCAAGTCATGAGAAACCGTGACCAGACTTGTGTGGCGTCTGCTTCATCCGTAATCCAATGGCAGGTTGCTAGACCTCCAGACGCCCCAGACGCCTCCTTCTATCCCTAAGAGGATTCAGGAAAAAGACGTTTGTCCGACGCCATGGAGCGACTCGCAATCCAACACAAGCTCCTGCTGTGCATGCAATGCGGCACATGCGTTGCGGCCTGCCCAATGTGGCAGATTTTCGATGACTATTCGCAAGAGGTCTCGCCGCGTATGGTGGTAGCCCGCGTCCTGCGGGGGCTGGAGAAACTGGAGCACGGCGCGGTGTGGTTCTGCCTGACCTGCGATCTGTGCACCGATTTGTGTCCGGCCGGCGTGCGCTTTCGCGACTTTGTGGAAGCTGCTCGCCAGCTGGCCATCCAGGAAGGCATCAGAGAACATAGTTCCTTCTGCCGCCGGTGCGGCGCGTATCTCGGGCCCCAGCACACTGTACAGTACCTGGAGCAGCGGCTGGGCGAACCGTGCCAGGAACTACTGACGCTCTGCCCCAGGTGTCGGCAGTACGACCTGGGGAAGAGGGCGAAGGGACTGACCCGAGTGACTCGAGCAAAGGACATCAAGAACAGACAGGCGGGAGAGGGTCGATGAGGGTGAATGTGAGGATCCTCGTACCGCTGCTCGCCCAGGTGATAGGTCGCAGAGAGCTAGAGGTAGAGTTTGTC
>JBFEPU010000401.1:0-2258 GCA_041549915.1 Anaerolineae bacterium
ACAACCATTGGTGGGAGACCCACAGAGAGCTAGCCAAATGTGGCTGGCACGGGGACAGTTGCGCGCTTCTCGGGCAATCGGCGCAGCACTAGACCCCGCCACCTGCCCGCTTGTGCTCGAAATACTCCTTCATAGGCATGAAGTACGCCTCTATCCAGCCCTCGCGGTATTGCATGCCGTGCTCGGGCAGACCCGAGTGTCGGATCGTTACCCTGGTTCCACCGTTCTCCACAGCCAGCAAGACCTCGAGCAGCGAATCTGGGTCCGATTCTGCGAATTCCGTGGTCCTCCAATGCTGAACGATGCGCCGCGGCCGCTCCAATTCGACGTTCCTGCCTTTGATGTATCCATCCCATGCCTGGAAATCCTCACCGATTCTGTTCGACACCCTTGCAGGGCTGCCCGTCATCCTGGAGTGCTCATCCGAAGTCAGCCATGCGTCGTAAACCTCCTCTGGGGTGGCAGCAAACCATTCCGAGACTTCAAATGCGACGCTCATGATCGACCTCCCACCGTTGTGACCGACGACACTTCGTCATTGCTCTGCCAGCCTGAGCCCCACCGCGCCCGTTCATCGGGCGATCGGCTCGGCAGCCTGATGCCCACCGCGCTTGCCGGAGTGGGCCATCGCGCGCTAAAAGTCCGGCGGACCGGCCAAGCCGCCCAGGTCACCCTTTACTTGCAGGGTGTCCACTCCGATCAGGACGCCGTTCTTTGTCACGCCGACGGCTCGCCCTGCTGGCCTCCTGCCCCACCATTCAGATTTCGGCTCGTCGTCACCCAGGGCTGCGACGACGGGAAGCGCGGCCATCGGCAGATCCCCTACCAGCCGCGAGCAGGTGGCTGCGTCGGCCAGCGCCTCTTGGACCAACATACCGGTCTCCTGTCACAGCACAGGATCCATGCCGCAGCAGATGGCACAATCGCCGATATTGTGCACAATGTGTTCGGTTCGCCCGGTGAGATAGGGCAGCAGGCTGCCGAAGGAGCACACCGAGAATTCTCCATCTGTCTCCGCGATGAGCAGCCACCACCACTGCCCTTCTCGCTCGACGTAGGCCTGCAGCACTTCTCCGACCGTTGCGCTGCCACGGAAATGCGAATAGTCCTCCGTCATAGGCATGGGTCGCCTCCCGTTATTGGGTGCCAAACCCAGTCAGCGTGTTGCTCTATCCCTGTGTGCGCTGCGGATGTCCGCGCGCGATCCGAATGTCCGGACGGACTGGGATCCAGGCCCAGTGCCGCGGTGGGACAGAGCTTTGGCACGATAGGAGCGCAGGCGTCCATCGCCGCTGGGTGGCCAGCTGCACTCTGGCTACTCATTCCGCTGGCCAAACGGCACAAAGACTATCCGCCGCTAGCGCCAGAAACCTTCGTGCACTTCCAGGGCCTCTTCCTCTAGAAGTGGACCCATGACCGCCACCGGCTTCGGTCCCCTGGCAAAAATCTCCCGGCAGGGCAGTTCGAGCACCTCTTCCTCGTCCTCTCCGAACAGCTCGTAGAAGCGCTCCTGGCTGAGGCCAAACACCACCCGTCGCACATTGCCCCAGTAGATGGCGCCGGCGCACATGGGGCAAGGCTCGGTGCTGCAGTAGATTGTGCATGTGGCCAGGAAATCGCGGTCGTACGTTGTGGCAGCTTGCCTCATCAGGTTGGTCTCGGCGTGCGCCGTGCAGTCATTGTCCGTGACCACGGTGTTCTCCGCTTCGATGAGCAAGTGACCTTGGTCGTCTACGAGTACTGCCCCGAAGGGATGGTTGCCCTTGTCCCTCGCTCTGCGCGCTGCAGCAATGGCCCTTTGCATCCACTGGACGTCGCTTTCAACCATCGCTGCACCCCTTTTGCAGGCTGGAGACCGCAGGCATTATGGCCTCCCTGCATCAGATGAGCCTGACTTCATTTTGCGGTAGAGCTGAACAGCTTCCTCAGCGATTTCGGTGGCGTTCTCATAGCCGCGCACGTCGGCCTCGAACAGGACTGCGGCTCCCAGGCTGGTTAGCCACCACTCGTAATCCTCGCCCCCCTCCTGGCCGTCCTCCATCACATTGCGGGCGATTTCAGCAGGCACCTCGCCCTCCACCTGCCCGTCTTCGATCACATGGCGGGCGATTTCAGCAGCCACCTCGCTTAGCTTCTTCTTGTCCATTTGATCTCCTTGACGCCTCCTTGAACTGTCCTCTTCCCTCGCCAACCGCCCTCGCCGGACAAAACTGCAGCATCCGGCTCCCGCGGCGATGAATGCCCTCGTTGGTACCCGC
>JBFEPU010000402.1:0-2254 GCA_041549915.1 Anaerolineae bacterium
ATCGTTGGCGAGATCGTCAGCAGCGCCATCGCAAACAAAGCCCCCCAACGCCCCAGCCAGCGACGCAGCGGCCACACCAACAGCACCGCGGCGATCGAAAACAGCGCCGCGCCCACACGTGCAGTCACATCGTCCACACCCAGCAGAATGTATATAAATGCGGTCAGGTGGTACAGGAAAGGACCGTGATAAACCGGATCGTGCACGTAGCGCTGACCGGTGACCAGCTTCCACGATTCCCAGGCATGCGTGCTCTCGTCATGGCTGTACGCCCGGTTGCCCAGATCCCACAGACGGGTGAAGATCAATGCAACGACAAGGATCAACAGGATGGCCGTCCGCCTGTTGAAGCGAAATGCCGAGAAAAGGTCCCTATCCAGCAAGTCCAAAGTCATACGAGTCTCACTTGATTCCATCATTCCCACTCTTGGCTTGCACTGCTGTCCACAGCGCAGCAGCGCTGGCAACCCGGCGGCACACCGACCAATGGCACCTCTGAGGCATTCCAACTACGCTGGCTTTTTCACCCATAGCACGACCGCTTCCTCAACAACCTGCCCCCTCACAGCGGTTTTCTGTCCTGTCCACCACCGCAACCATTCAAAGAGTGACTGGCGCCCACCAACCCAGCTCGAGCGGAGAGCGAACCGCAGGCCGACGTACTCTGATGGGGCAGGAGCACCAGCTGGGAGGATCACAGCGTCGGCATCTGGCTGCTCGGCCACCTCTCTCACATAGCTCACCTGCTCGAACTTGCGCAAATACCAGCCAAGCGGAACCTCCAGCCTTTCGTCAACTCGTAAGGTCATTGTTCTCTCATCTCCGGTGACCTGGCTCGACAACCTGGCAGCCGCTTCGGAGAGTTCAACCAATTGCGGAGAAGTGGAGACCACGACCATCGGCTCTGCCACGTCGTCCGCCCGTCGGTAGTTCAGCCTCACTCCGGCGCGCATCCAACCGAACAGCACCAGCACAAGCAGCCAGGCAGCTGCGGCACGGAGTGGGACATCGGGACCTACCAGGCTCCACACAAAGGCGTGGGCCGACAGCACGAACACACTCAGGGCCGCGATCCTTAGAAGATGGGTCGATACGGGTGAAGACAGATAGGCCACCAGCTGCACATAGGCAGCACCAGTGACCGTCATACTGAGCGCGAGCAGCGCCCAAAAGAGAGGCCGCCCTGGCATGTTTCGCATCTGCTGTACGAGGTACTCCGACGCCTGGCCCGCGGCCAGAACCAGTGGCAACAGGATGAGCAGAATGCTGCTCGGTGGACGATATCCCGGGACGACGGAGAAGATCACAGCGAATATGAGCCAGTATCGCAGCAACAGTGTCAGAACATCGCGCCGCTTTCTCGCCAAGAGGAAACCAACAATCCCAAGGAACAGTGGCAGACCTTCGTACAGGAGCAGAAGCAGCGGAGCGCGATACCACGGCGACGTGCCAACAAAGTGGAAATCAGCAACCCACTTACCAAACTGGTCCAATGCCATCTGTAGCCCCATTGGATTGTACGCAAAGCCCAATCCTGCAGCCAGGAAGAGGGCTGCGGCAACCAACAGGCCCCTCCGCCACCAATCGGCATCCACCGCGAGATTGCGCCAGGCACGCCTCAAGTCGTCGAGTCCTCCTGCGTCTGCCCGCAGTCGAGTCCACGCCTGCAAGGCAACCGGGAAGGTCAGCAGGATGGCGAGCATAGTGTACACTGAGGGACCAGCTATCAAGGCCAGCACCAACAGCGCCGTCGCAACAGGTGCAAGAGAAGCGCCATGGCGTTCCAAGAGATTGGCGGCCACCACCAGCAGGCCCAGTGCACAGAACCCCACAACCACACTTCCGTCTACCGCCCAGGAGAAGTAGACCATACTGGGAGACAGGGCAAGCAACACTGAAGCTGTAAGAGCGCCTGTTCTGCCCAGGTATCGACGCAAGCCATAGGGCAACGCGACAAGCGACGAGCCAAAGAGGACAGACAACAGCCGCGCCTGAGCGTCACTGCCATCAGTCAGGAAAAAGAGCAACGCGTTGACGTGAAAGAGCAGAGGGCTGTGGCCGCGCAGCGGGGCAGGCAAACCGCGCGCAAAGCGCCAGGCTGACAGCGCCAAACCCGCTTCCTGGTCTCGGAGCGGCCATCGTCCTAGTGCACCCACTCGAACCGCAAGAGCCAGCCCAAGCACGAGAGCGTACAAGAAATGCTCCATCGTCAAGCCGCGCTTGTCATCCCACACAGCTTGTGCAGTCCCAATCA
>JBFEPU010000403.1:0-2240 GCA_041549915.1 Anaerolineae bacterium
CAGGCGCAGCGCTTTACTTGGCCTGGAGCGGCGAAGAAACTGCTGGACCTGTACGGGCGCCTGGCGGTCAGCGCTGAGCAATGACAGGGTCGTCCCTGCCAGGATTGCGGCCTCGAAGCTCCCTCCGCATCTTGACGATCCCGCCATTGCCTGCAAACAGGTCAAGCCGGACAAACATCGCGGCCTGCCATGCACACACCGATGCTGCCAGCCACCGCACCGCAGAGCCCAGCAGCGTGCTCTTCACCACAGCATCTGCTAGAGCCAGGTCGGTTATGGCGAAGATTGTAACCTGGACAGCATGCACTGGATTGCAGTCTGAGCCCCCTTGTGCTAGAATAGCCCTGGCACTGCTCGCAGCTTGGGCATACCACAACACTTCGAGGAGGAAGTAACGATGAAACTGGCAGAGAGGATGTCCCGCCTGGGCACGGAGACGGCTTTCGAAGTGCTGGTCAGAGCGAGAGCCTTGGAGGCGCAGGGGCGTGAGGTTGTTCACATGGAGATCGGGGAGCCTGACTTTGACACGCCCTCCAACATCATTGAAGCCGCGTGCAAGGCCCTGAGGAGCGGGTACACCCACTATGGACCGTCTGCGGGATTGCCTGCGCTACGTGAGGCAATCGCTGCAGAGGTATCCAAGACACGGGGGATCAGTGTCGATCCCGATCAGGTGGTCGTCACGCCCGGGGGGAAGCCGATCATGTTCTTCACCATCATGGCGCTTGCCGGGCCAGGTGATGAGGTGATCTACCCCAACCCTGGCTTCCCCATCTACGAGTCGGTGATCGCCTTCGTGGGCGCAAAGCCTGTGCCTGTGCGGCTTGCAGAGGAGCGCGAGTTTCGCTTTGACATTGAGGAGCTGAGGAGCAAGGTCAGCCCGCGAACCAGGCTGATCATTCTCAACTCGCCGCACAACCCTTGCGGCAGCATGCTGTCCGTCGACGACCTGGAAGCTGTCGCCGAGATTGCCACCAAGAACGACATCATGGTGCTCTCGGATGAGATCTACATTCGCCTGGTGTACGAGGGCGAGTTCGCCAGCATCACCCGCTTCCCGGGCATGACGGACCGCACTATCATCCTGGATGGCTTCTCCAAGACCTATGCCATGACCGGTTGGCGGTTGGGGTACGGCGTCATGCCGGAGGCACTGGCGGCACAGGTTGCCAAGCTGATGACCAACTCCAACTCCTGCACGGCGTCCTTCACCCAGATGGCTGGCGTTGAAGCGCTCACCGGGCCGCAGGACGAGTCGCACAAGATGGTGAAGGCCTTTAGAGAGCGCCGCGACGTCATCGTAAAGGGCCTCAACGAGATACCAGGCATTCGCTGCCTGATGCCAAAGGGCGCTTTCTACGTGTTCCCCAACGTCAAAGAGGTAGTCGAGCGCGGCAACTTTGCCAATGCCAAGGCACTGGCAGACGACTTGCTGCAGGAGGCCGGCGTGGCCGCTCTCAGTGGTACCTCGTTCGGCGAGTACGGTGAAGGGTACCTGCGGCTCTCTTATGCAACCTCGATTGACAACATCAACAAGGCCGTGGATCGGACCGGCAGTTACGTTGCCAAACTGGGCTAGCGATTGCCTGCTTCTTCAACGCCAAAAAGCCCCTTCCGACATGCGGAGGGGGCTTTTTTTGTCTATGTGGCGGCGCGGTTCAGCCACCTCTCTTGATCGCGATGGGCAGGTACAACTTGTGGCGCTCCACAGTGGATGTGGCAGTGGGTGTTGAGGTCACGGTGGATGTGGCCGTGCTCGTCGGTGTGTGGGTGTGGGTTGATGTTGCCGTTGCTGTCGGCGTGAGCGTGTTGGTCGGGGTCGGCGTTGGCTCGGTCCAGATCACCTCAAGATGCGGACGGAATTGCGGGTAGAAGAAGCGTGACGAGAAGAACACGCATTTCCCCCATGGCTCGGCGTAGCCGCGAAGGATCAGGCCATGGTTCTGGCCGTCAATCCACTGCTGTACGAGGCTAGTGACCGGGACTTCCACCCATTTGCCGGTGCCGGTTGTCTCTCCCACCTCGTTCGCTTCGAACGTCTGGCAGCGGTCAGTGGCACCGTCGCACCCGGGAACTTCCCAAGGTCTGCCCGCAGAAGCCTGATTCCAGCTGGCCTCCTCGGCCACCCAGTCTCGCTTGACGCAGTAGGCGGCGAATCGGCACGGCTCACGGTACTCCTGCGGGCCCAGCTCCGGAGGACCGTAGAGGTTGAGGAAAGCGCTTGCAACGTGCGAACCGGG
>JBFEPU010000404.1:0-2219 GCA_041549915.1 Anaerolineae bacterium
CGTCCGAAGTCAGCAGGTCAAGCGCATCGCGCACGACGGGCCAAAGCAAACGATCCAATGCATCGTCGGCACCGGCCCACTCCCAGGAAAAGCCTCTGGCGCGCTCCACGATCTGCGACCTGCCCAGCACGCGCGACAGCGAGCTGTTCAGAGCGTCCAGGTCACCTCCTTGCACGGGTTTTCCATCGAACACCGCACGGAGCGTCCTGTAGATCCCTTCCCGCAAACGGATGGCGTGTGAGAGAGCAGCTCTCCCATCCTGGGGCCGGCGCCGTGCTTCCTCAAGCAGGTCTAGCGCCTGCTGGTCGGTCACGACACCGGCCTGTTGGCTCCAGGCGACCAGGTCCGAGTAGCTCTGGAGAGAATCTTGTTGCTCGCCAGTTGTGCGCCAATCGACGGTGTTGGCAAAGTCGAGGCACAGTCGGCCAGCAATGAGCTTGAAGGTGCCTGCGCTTGCCGCTGCTTCATGCATCAGATGCTCCTAACTGGCATAAAGGATTTGACAGGTTAGATGAAATGTGCTAGCATGTAACCAGCGTATCGATTATAGCAGGTTAGCGAAGGCTTGTCAACACCGGAGTGGCCAGATGTCCCTTGTTTGCACAAGCGAATGCCAACTCCTTGAATGGCGCTGTGGTCTGCTGCGTGCTGTGGACAGAGTGCAACTCATCGGCCGAGCAATGACCCAGAAGGGCATCACCGTCTGGTGTGCCCCAGGCTGCGCAAGGTGGTCCAGCGGTTCCATGCCCTGCGACGAAGACCTGACCCCAGCGCAGTACCCAAGCCGTCGCAATGCTGGACTCGCTGCAGCAAGGTTTCCCGGAGAGCCATGGCTGACCGCACAGCAATGGCATGGGAGCCGGCGGAGTGTCCAACTGGACGCCAGGAGGAATGAACGTGTCAAGTGAATGGCGCAATCTGCTCGAGGAACACGGTTACGACGGGCGTATCGTGGCTACAGGCTGCCTGTCCGATCTGAGCGCGGGAATCGCAGGGCCCCATAGGCGTGGCGAGCTGGATGCCAGAGTCTACCAAAGGTACATGGCCGGCTTCTCCTTTCAGCCTCCGGAAAGCCTGCCCGCAGCCCAATCGCTGATTGTGGTCGCCGTCCCGCAGCCTCAGGTGCAGGTGACCTTTGAGTTTGAAGGCGCAGCCCTGCACTCCATTGTCCCGCCGACCTATCTGCGGTGGCAACAGGTTGACCGGCAAGTTGGTGACCTTCTTGTCCAGGCGCTGCAACCGCGTGGCTATCGCCTGGGGGAAGCATCTGTACCGAAGAAGCTGCTGGCAGTGCGCAGCGGCTTGGCGGCCTACGGCAGGAACAACATCTCCTACGTGCCCGGCATGGGGAGCTTTCATCGCCTGGTGGCCTTCTACTCGGATCTGCCCAGCGAGGAGGACAGCTGGAGGGAGCCGCAGATGATGCAGACCTGTGACAAGTGCACTGCCTGCCTGCGGCGCTGCCCCTCCGGTGCCATCACGTCGGATCGCTTCCTGCTCCACGCGGAGCGCTGTATTACATTCCACAACGAGAAGGACAGTGCCCACCCGTTTCCGCAATGGTTGGATCCTTCCTGGCACAACTGGCTTGTGGGCTGCATGCACTGCCAACTGGTGTGCCCGGAGAACAGGGCAGTGGCGCATTGGGTCGAACAGGGTCCAGTGTTCACACCGAACGAGACGGCTCTTGTGCTGCAGGGGATCGCACCCGATCGGCTCCCCGCCGCAACAGCGCGGAAGCTGCTCCAGTTCGACATGTTTGACATCTATGAAGTGCTGGCCCGCAATCTGCGCCTGCTCACTGAGAATGCAGCTCACCGACGTCCTGAGTAGGGGCAGGCATCTCCACGCGAGCATCGTCTTCAGTCGGCTTGGTTGTTGCAGGCCCCTCACGCGCCTGGCTGGTGGACGAATCGACTCGAGCTGCCAAGCTCAAAACCTGTGATCGTCGCCAGACCAGGTCAAAGACTACCCAAGTGGCCGATCTGAGAATTCCCCACGTGGCCGATGTGCCAGCGGACTGCCTATGCTAGGCTAAGAGTCTATCCAAGAACAGCGGGCCGGGCTCCTCGCGGAGCGACCGAAGTAAATCCCCGAAGCGAAGCGGAGTGGGGCATCCCTCCGCTCTGTGGAGGGGCACGCCCGGCCATCCGGCGGCGTGGGAGCCGCCTCAGCTGAGTCTTCGGATAGGCGCCAGACTGAGCCACAGCAGCGGAACA